>JAYTDE010000609.1:0-3638 GCA_043736195.1 Burkholderiales bacterium
GATGGTGCGCCCCAGAATGTCGGAGGTCGAGCCGGTCGCAAAAGGCACGATGATCTTCACCGGGCGATTTGGATAGGCTTGTGCAAAAACACTGGTGCCGGCTGCACAGGCAAGAATTGCCAGCGATACCCCCATTGCGCGAGTGCTGAAATTTTTCATGGCTTTGACTCCGTAGACAGAAAGGGATGCGATGCCGCGCCACACGCACGCGGCCATTGGGGTTGATTTCAGGCCGACATCGCCTGCGCGGCATCGCGTTCAAGCGTGGTGGTGCGGCGCAAGTCGCGGCGTGCGGCCAGATCATAACGGCGACCGCGGTGCAGGGTGGAACGGTTATCCCACATCACGTAATCGCCGGTACGCCATTGATGCCGATAGACGAACTGGCGTTGTGTCGCGTGCTCGATCAGGTCGGCGATCAGCGTGCGCCCCTCGGGCACGCTCATGCCGCTGACCCGATCGCAGTGCACGCCGACAAACAGCAGCTTGCGACCTGAGCCCGGATGGGTGCGAACCAGCGGCCACTCGGCCGGCGGAAAACGATTCAATTGCTCCGGCGTGTATTGATCGTCGCCCAGCATGATGCGCGAATGAAAGGTGGAATGATGCGCGCTGCGGCCTGCGACTGCGTGACGCAGGTCTTCCGGCAAGGCGTCCCAGGCGGCGCGCAGGTCGGCCCACTCGGTGTCGCCGCCCTGGTCCGGCACCGTCACCGCCGAGAGCATCGAATACTTGATCGGCAGCGGTTGGAACGAGCTGTCGCTGTGCCACAACTGATTGGCCAGCGCGCCGATCAGGCGCGCATTGTCGCGGTCGGCCACCGCGCCGTCGAGCGCGAGATTGGAAATATCGATCAGTTCTTCATGCTGGAAGCGGGTGGCCGCGCCGGTGGCCTTGCGCAGGCCGGCGTCGAGCGGGCCGAACTGGCGCGCGCAGGCAACCTGCTCCGCTTCGCTCATCGGCTGGTCGCGAAACACCAGCACCGCGTATCGATCCAGCGCCGCGTCGATCGCGGCGATGCGTGCGGCATCGAGCGGGCGGCGCAGGTCGAGGCCACTGGCGTCGGCGGCGATCAACGGTGTCAGCGGCTTGAGTTCAAGTGCCATCGCATATTTCTCCGGGGAAAAAAACTGGTGCCTCAATAGGCCAAAATTGTAGGGCAGTTTCGACTGCGCACAACACCAGCGGCGTCGCCTGCGGACCCTGCCATGGCAAAATGCCCCGCATGGCAGGCCCCACGCGACAATTCTGGCAGGAAAAGTTCCTGCAAGGGACGACCCCCTGGGATCGCGGCGCGCCCAGCCCGCAGTTGGTCAGTTGGCTCGATGCGGGCCTGCTTGCCCCCTGCCGCATCGCAATCCCCGGCTGCGGCTCAGGGCACGAAGTGGTGCTGCTGGCACAGCGCGGCTTCGAGGTAGTGGCGCTCGATTACGCCAGCGCCGCGGTGGAGCGCACGCGTGCCGCATTGGCAGCGGCCAAAGTCAAGGCACAGGTGATCGAGGCCAATGTGCTCGACTGGCAGCCCGACGCGCCGTTCGACGCCATCTATGAGCAGACCTGCCTGTGTGCCCTGCACCCGGACAACTGGGTCAATTACGCCATCGCCCTGCATGGCTGGCTTGCGCCCGCTGGCCGCCTGTTCGCGCTCTTCATGCAGGGCTGGCGCCAGGGCGCCGCGGAAGGCCAGATCGAAGGCCCGCCGTACCACTGCGACATCAATGCCATGCGAGCCTTGTTCGAAGCCTCGCGCTGGAACTGGCCAAAACCGCCATATGCGCGCATCGACCATCCGATGCGCATTGCCGAACTTGCAGTTATGCTGTCGCGCCGCTAAAGCGCGCCAGTCGGCGCACCTTTTCCCTCTCAACTCTTGACGAATGGAAACCCCATGAACGGAGCCGAAAGCCTGGTGCGCACGCTGGTGGCGAGTGAAGTCGATGTCTGCTTCGCCAACCCCGGCACCTCGGAAATGCATTTTGTCGCCGCGCTCGACCAAGTCGAAGGCATGCGCTGCGTGCTGGGCCTGTTCGAAGGTGTGGTCACCGGCGCGGCCGACGGCTACTACCGCATGGCCGGCAAGCCCGCCGCCACCCTGCTGCACCTGGGACCGGGCCTGGGCAACGGCTTGGCCAACCTGCACAACGCCAGGAAGGCGCAGTCCGGCATTGTCAACATCGTAGGCGAACATGCCAGTCACCACATCGGCCACAACGCGCCGCTGACCTCCGACATCGAAGGGGTGGCGCGCCCGATGTCGGACTGGGTGCGCACCTCGAAGAGTTCGCGCGATATCGCCAGCGACGGCGCACGCGCGGTCGAGGCGGCGCGCACCGCGCCTGGCCAGATCGCCACCCTGATACTGCCGGCAGACACCGCCTGGAATCCGGCCGACGGCCCGGCGCTGGCGCGTCCGCCGCTGCCGCGCGCGTCGGTACCGGCCGATGCCGTCACGGCCGCGGCGATTGCACTCAAGCAGCCCAACGCCGCCCTGCTGTTGGGCGGTGTCGGCGTCCATTCCCGCGCCCTCGAATGGGCCGGGCGCATCGCGCAGGCCACCGGTTGCAGGATCGTTTCGGAATATGGCAGCGCGCGCATGGAACGTGGCGCTGGCCGCGTGGCTACCCAGCGCGTGCCATACGTGGTCGACGCCGCCTTGAAAGCGCTCGGTGATCTGCGTTCGATGGTGCTGGCCGGCAGCCGTCCGCCGGTGAGTTTTTTCGCTTATCCAGGCAAGCCCAGCCTGCAGGCGCCGGCCGCCTGCATGTTCACGCGCCTGGCCGGCGTCGAGGAAGACATCGAAGGCGCGCTCGAGGCGCTGGCCGACCTGCTGGGCGCGCGCAGGCTGGCGCCGGCACATCTGGCACGCCTTGATCCGCCCGGCCTGCCCAGCGGCAAGCTGACCCAGGAGGGCATCGCCGCGGTACTGGGCGCGCTGCTGCCGGAAAACGCGATCGTGGTCGATGAGTCGGTTTCGACCGGCCGCGGCTTCGCCGCGCTCACCACTCATGCACAGCCGCATGACTGGTTGAACGTGATGGGCGGCGCCATCGGCTTCGCCTTGCCAACCTCGGTCGGCGCGGCCATCGCCTGCCGAGAGCGCAAGGTGATCGCGCTCGAAGGCGACGGCAGCGCAATGTACACCCTGCAGGCTCTGTGGACCATGGCGCGCGAGAATCTCGATGTGACCATCCTGGTATTCGCCAACCGCTCCTACAACATCCTGCGCGGCGAACTGATGAACGTCGGCGCCGGCAGCCCCGGCCAGCGCGCCACCGACATGCTTACGCTGGACCGGCCCGACCTCGACTGGCAGGCTCTGGCGCGCGGCCATGGCGTCGAGGCCGGGCAGGCGAACACGCTCGACGAACTGGCCGCGCAGATGCGCCGCGGCCTGGCAAGCCGCGGGCCCTATCTGATCGAAGTGGTGTTGTAGGCGCGGCGGGGTCGCAGCGACGCGCAAGGCTGCTAGAGGGGAATGGCACTTACTTTAGCGTTTGTCACCCTCGCCTATGCGCATGCGCATAGGCGCAAACTTAACGGCTGCAGCGCTTTTCTCCCTCCCCTTCAAGGGGAGGGTTGGGGTGGGGATGGGGTAGTTTCCGATGAAACAAGTACCCCATCCCCCTCCTAACCTCCCC
>JAYTDE010000610.1:0-1525 GCA_043736195.1 Burkholderiales bacterium
TCGCTGATGCTGTTCGAGCACCTGCAAAACAAGGCGCAGGCGGCCGACCTCAAGGATCACGTCACCTCCAGCTACTTCAGCGGCGTGGTGTCGCGTGAACTCACACCCAGGCTGGGTATGGGCAACCTCGAGGAAGCGTTCATCTGCTCGATGTTCCATCGGCTCGGCCGCCTGCTCTCGGTCTTTTACCTGCACGACGAATCCTGCGAGGTGACACGGGTGGCCAAGGCGCGCGGCATCGCCGAGGATATTGCCGCCGTCGAAGTGCTCGGCATGAGCTACAGCGACCTGGGGATCGGTGTGGCCAGGCAATGGAACCTGCCCGAGCGCATCGTGGGCTCGATGAAGGCTGCCACCACGCCTGGCGTGGGCGGCAGCGAGGAATCCAGGCTGCGTGCCTTGTCCGACATGTCGAACCGCCTGTCGGACGCGGTGGTGGTGCCGGCCGGCAAGGCGCGCGACGTGCTTTTGGGCAAGATCGAAGCGGACTACGGCAAGGACTTCGACCTCAAAGACGGCGAGCTCAGCGCCTTGATGGAGACCTCCGCCGAAGCCTTCACCACCGAAATCAAGTCGCTCGGCCTGCCGATGAATTCCGGCGCATTCATGCAGGGTATAGGTGCCTTGAACGGCGCAATGGCGCGCGAATATCAGGTCAAGAAAGCCGCGGCCACCGGGGCCGCGGGCGGCAGCGCCACGGCTGCGCTGATTGCCGCCGCACGCGACACACCTGCGACCGGCGCCCAATCGGCTGCCGGCGCCTTGGTCCGAGGGGCGCAAGCCGGGCCGGCTGCCGGCGTGGCGGCGACATCGCCTGGTGGCCAGGCAGCCAGCGACGCCACGCTGGCCGAAACCATGCTCAACACCGTCACTCCCGACATGTCGCTGATGGCGCCCTCGATGGAGCCGGCGGCACGCGCCCACATGCTCTCGGCCGGCATCCAGGACATCACCAACACCTTGGCCGGCGACTACCAGTTGAACGACGTGCTGCGCATCATCTTGGAGACCATGTACCGCGCCATCGGCTTCACCCGCGTGATGCTGTGCACCCGCGACCCGGCTTCCAACAGCCTGCGCGCAAGGCTCGGCTTCGGCGATCAGGCCGATGTCATCATCAAGCGCGGCTTCCAGGTGCCGCTGGAATCCTCCAAGGATGTGTTCTTCGGCGCGCTCAGCAAGCTGGCCGACATCTGCATCGAGGACAGCGAATCCGAAAAGATCCGCCCCTACATTCCGGATTGGTACCGGAAAACCCTGAGCGCGCGCGGCTTCGTGCTGTTTCCGGTGGCGATCAACAAGAAGCCGGTGGCGCTGATCTATGCCGACCATGTCGAGGCCGGGCGCCTGCGCTTCGCCGACGGCGAACTCAATCTGTTGAAGACCCTGCGCAACCAGGCGATCCTGGCGATTCGCCAGAAGAGTTCGGGTTGAAGCAATAGAGTTCGGGCCAGATTTGCGCACATTTCAGGGGAGCGCGCCGGCGGCAACAGGTCCAGCGCGCTTTGCGGTACGTAGTTTCCTG
>JAYTDE010000611.1:0-5465 GCA_043736195.1 Burkholderiales bacterium
TTTTCACCAAACGGGCCTTGGTCGCAGGCGAACTCGAATTTTCGACCTCTCAGAATGGCCCAGGATCGATTTGTTTGATCTGGTCAATGGTCGAAGCACCCACGACAATGTCTCTATTATTCCTCAATCAATTTTTTCACAGCCTCTGAGCCGGCGCCGCCACAGGTCAATAGTCACTTGCGGCGAGAGACTGCAGATGCGATTTCCCTTCTCTCATCAACACTTTCCCGGCCAGTACCCGTATCTCGCAGCGCGAATAGTGATGATCGCTTGGTTGCGCCGGCTGGGGTGTACACCGGAATCGCGCTACCCCGACGAAAGCTCCCGCCACCCCGTTACGTCGCAGCCTTCGCGGGCGTAGTGGCCCTCCCCGCCATAGACGATCCACGGTTGCAGTACAGGCTGGACCGCCAGCACGGTCCATTTGCGCAGCGCCTGCGGCCAATCGCTTGCGAAGGTGCTGCCGGACTTGATTTCGATGGCCTGCAGCCCCTTGGGTGTTTCGAAGAGGATATCGATTTCGTGACCCACATTGTCGCGCCAGAAAAACAATTCGGCGGCGCGCCCGGCATTAAAACGCTGTTTCACCAGTTCCGCGACCACCCAGGTTTCGAACAGCGCGCCGCGCGCCACATGGGTCGAGAGGGTGTCGGCGTGGCGAATGCCGAGCAGCCATGCCGTCAGGCCGGTGTCGAGGAAGTACAGCTTCGGGGTCTTCACCAGCCGCTTGCCGAAGTTGCGGTGGTGGGGCGGCAGGCGCATGGCGATGTAGCTGGATTCGAGGACCGATAGCCACTGCCTGGCCGTTACCGCCGAAGTGCCGCAGTCCGCGCCCAGTGCGGCCAGGTTCAGCATTTGGCCCGAGCGTGCTGCGCACATGCGCACAAAACGCTGAAACTGGGTCAGGTCGCGCACCGCCAGCAGTTGCCGCACATCGCGTTCGAGGTAGCTCGCCACGTAATTGGGGAACCAATCGTCGGCGGCCAGCGAGCGGTCGTAGAGCGCCGTGTAGCCACCCTTGAGCAGAAAATCATGCAGGTTGGCGGGCAACAATTGGACGCCCAGTTCGGCGGCGGAAAGCGGCGGCAGTTCGACCCGCCCCACTCGCCCGGCAAGCGATTGGGTGATGCCGGCCATCAGGTCGAACTTTGCCGACCCGGTAAGGGTGAAATCGCCCATGCGGGGCGCGTTCATCAACCCATTGCTGCAGCCACGAAAGTATCTGCGGGCAGCGTTGGACTTCATCAAGAATCGCGCCGTCGGCAAAGCGCGCGAGAAACCGTTTCGGATCGGTCTGGGCGAATTCGCGCTGTTCCGGATTCTCCAGCGAGACATAGGGCTTGTCGGGAAAGGTCGCACGTGCCAGCGTGGTCTTGCCTGACTGTCGCGGCCCGTTGAGCGCCACGATCGGGAATCCGCGTGCCAGTCGCTTGAGGGGCGATTCGGCGCGTCGGGGAATCATTTTTACAAATCGAAGTTATAAGTATCGATTTGCAACTATTGGAAGGCGGGGCGTTGACCGCTACACCTCGCGATGCAACATGTGGCTGGTGGCAAACCGGCGCGCCATGCCGACCGGGCACGGGCAGCAGGGCGCTTCGCGCCAGCCATGCTTGCTGCCTATCATGCCGATACTGGCGATCAGTTGCGCCTGCAGGTGCGCGCGAGACAGTCGCCGCAATATGCGTCGAGCGCTGCTTCGACGGCGCTGTTTTCCCACCTTCATGATGCCGGCGCCGCCGGCACGGCATTCCAGCGGGATGAACTGCCGTTGGCGATTGCCGGTAGATGTTATGATGCGATGATGTTTACACATCATTTTTGAGGTCGATATGCGCACTACCCTCACGCTTGAAGCCGACGTGTTCATTGCGGCTCGCAAACTCGCCGAAGCCCGTTCGGAAAGTATCGGCAAAGTGGTTTCCGAGTTGATGCGGCGCGGCCTTGAGGCGGAGACGCCGGTTACGATCAGATCCGGTTTTCCGGTGTTCAAGGTTTCGCGCAGAGCCGTGCCGCTAAGCCTGGCCGATGTCAAGCGCGACGAGGACGAAAGTTGAACGCGGCGCTGCTCGATGTCAACGTCCTGATCGCACTTGCATGGCCGCAACATGTGCACCACGCCGCCGCGCATCGCTGGTTTGATTCGATTTCGCGCGGTGCCTGGGCAACATGCGCCATCACGCAACTGGCCTTCGTGCGGATTTCTTCCAATCCGAAGATTATTCCCGAGGCGGTGGCACCGCGCTCGGCCCACGCGGCCCTGTGCGATCTGATCCAGTTGCCTGGTCACGTCTATTGGGAGGCGCTGCCGCCACCTGCTGCGTGTGCAACGCTGGCGGCGGTGTCGATGGTGGGGCATCTGCAAGTGACCGATGCGTATCTTCTTGATCTGGCGCGGCATCATGCCGGCAGATTGATCACCTTTGACAAGGGGCTGCTCGCCCTGGCCGCAGCGGTGGACAAGAAGCTCGCGGCACGGGTGGTGATGATTGCGTAGTTGAGCCGGCTGCCCGCATCCGGTTTTATCTTCATGGCACAGCACGCCAATCCAAAACCATGATGAAGGATGCTCCGATGCCACCCCGAAACCTTGTCCAAACAGACCACCAAACCGCCTCGTTGAGAAGTTGGTTACCTCCGGGCGTTATCAGAACGCCAGTGAAGTATTGCGCGAAGGATTGAGGCTGGTCGAACGCCGCGAATCCGAAGATGAAATGCGTTTGGCTGCCTTGCGCGACGCGGCCAAGGTCGGCATCACCGATATTGATGCGGGCAATTTTGCCAGCTTTGACTCCGGGGAGAAGCTTGGCCAACATTTGGCAACGCTGGCTTCCGGGGTGATCGGCGCATAGTGGAAGCGGTTTTCTGGATGATTCGCCTGTCGGCTTCCGCCGCGGCGGATTACCGTGAAATTCTGCGCTGGACGGTCAAGAACTTCAGTGCGGCGCAGGCCCGCATTTATGCCGACACACTTGCGTCCGCGCTGCGGGCCCTCGCTGCCGGGCCCGCGATCATTGGCGTCAAGGAGCGGCCGGAAATCGGCAGCGGCATCATGACACCGCATGTTGCTCGCAACGGGCGCAAAGGCCGGCACTTGGTCATGTTCCGTGTTGGCCGCGATCAGGAGCGCAAGGTCATCGACGTGCTCCGACTTCTGCACGACAGCATGGACCTTGAGCGACATCTGCCACCGAGCGGGCCTGGCTGACTGTTGATCAATGTGACCTTCGCTTCCATGCGGCCTGGCCGTTGCCGGCTGGGCCTATCGACGCCTCAAGCCGCCAGCGGCGAGACCGCGCGCCAGATACGCGCCATGCCGGCCGCCGCGCAATCCTCGGGGCCGATGCGCGACTCGATCCCGGCCAGGCGCAAGGCGCGCGCATACAAGGCGGTGAGGTCGCTTGCGCCCAGCAGAAGCGGCGCCGCGGTGCTCGGGTGCATTTGCCGCGCACCGCCGATTTCGCTGCCGATCAATAGGCCGGAAAGGTAGGACGGCAGCGCGCTGTCGGCAAGTGTTCCGCTCAGGCCCAGGGTGCGCGCCGAGAAGATCCGGCTCAACAGTGCGCCCGGTGCCTCCAGCCCGTAGGCCACGCCGCGCTCGAAGGCCACGGGGTCGGCTTGCGCATCCGGCTGCATCAGGCGGCCGAGGATGGTGTGGCCAACCAGGGCCGCATAGACTTCTCCGGTCATGAAGCTGGCGAACGAGACAATCGCGCCGTCCTCGACCCAGGCCCATTTGCTGTGGCTGCCGGGCAGGAGTGCAACCTGACGACCGCTACCCGCCAGGGCGCCGATGATCTGCGTTTCTTCCCCGCGCATCACGTCCGGCACGCCGCTTACGGCATCGATGGTCGATACGCCGGGGACGATGGCGAGTTGCCGGCCATCGGCCAGGGGAATCCGGATCAGGTGCGCCGCGATGTCGGCAACGCCGGCCGGGCAGGGGCAGTAGGGCGCTTCGCGCCAGCCCTGCTTGCTGCCGATCATGCCGCTGGCGATCAGTTGCGCCTGGGGGTGGGCAGCGATCCAGTCGCCGCAAAACGCGTTTAGCGCGGCTTCGAAGGCGCCGTTTTCCACCTTCATGATGCCGGGGCCGCCGGCGCGCCGCTCGCGGATGGTGCCAGTCGCATCGAGCAGGTAGGCGCGCAGGCTGCTGGTGCCCCAGTCAAGGGCGATCATGGCGATGGTCATCGGCTTGCCTTGCCGCCGGCAAACGCTTCGACCTCGGCCCGCCGCGGCATTGGCGCCACCGCGCCGAAGCCGGTGGTCGTCAGCGCGGCCGCGGCATTGGCGTAGCGTGCGGCGGCCACCAGGTCGTCACCGGCATCGAGTCGGGCAAGAAAGGCGCCGTCGAAGCAATCACCGGCACCGGTGGCATCGACCGCGTCGACCTTGTGGCCGGGGATCGCAACGCGCTCTTTGCCGGTCGCGGCGATGCACCCCACGCGCCCAAGCTTGAGCACGGCATGGTTGGCGCCGTGCGCGAAGCACCAGTCGAGAATGGCGTCGGGGGCTTCCAGGCCGCTCACGACCTGCAGGTCTTCCACGCTGGGCAGCAGGTAGTCGGCCTCGCCGATGGTGGCGGTGATCACCTGGCGCGCGGTTTCGAGCGGCCACAGTTTCAGGCGCAGGTTGGTGTCGTAGCTAACCTTCACGCCGGCCTGGCGGGCCAGCGCGATCGCTGCCTGGACGCTGTCGCGAGCACTTTGTGAAATTGCCTGGCTGATGGCGGAAACATGCAGGATGCGCGCGCCGCGTATCAATTCGACAGGCAGGTGTGCGGGCCGCATGCGGCTGGCGGCGGAATCGCGCCGCAGGTAGGAAAAGCTGTGTCCACTTGCACCATGGGTGACGAAGTACACCGCGGTGTGCGCCGCGCCATCGATGCCCACGCCGCTGCTATCGACACCCTCGGCGCACCACAGGTCGAGCAACATGCGCCCGAAGTCGTCGTCTCCCAACCGTGTGATGTAGCCGCAACTCGCGCCCTGGCGCGCAGCGGCGATGATGGCATTCGAAGTGTCGCCGCCGAAACCCTGTAGATACGCGGGCTTGCCTGGTGTGGTCTGGTTGAACTCGATCATCGGCTCGCCCAGAGCAAGGATTGCCGGAGCGCCAGTCGCGGCCATGGCCCTCAGCGCGTCACCAGTGACAACAGCGAAAGGTGGTGCTTGGCTTCCTCGACTAAGAGCTTCTGGTCGCGCGCGCGAATCGCGCCTGTCGAAAACAGGCTGCTGCCGATGCCCACGCAGGAGGCGCCGGCATTGAACCAGTCTTCCATGTTGTCGCCGGTGACCCCGCCGGTGGGGCAGAAGCGGGTGGTGGGAAACACCGCCTTGACCGCTTTCAGATGGTTCAGGCCGACGACCGATGCCGGAAACAATTTGACGATATCGGCGCCATCGCGCAGGCAGGCGGCGACCTCGCCCGGTGTCATCGCGCCCGGCAGGTAGGCCGCATTGCCT
>JAYTDE010000612.1:0-6119 GCA_043736195.1 Burkholderiales bacterium
AGTCTGCAATGCGAAACCTTCATGCGCCGACCATTCGCCGGTGACCGCCTGGCCGGCGCGCAGGCGTACCACCTGCTCGGCCAGCAAACCCACCGCCAACAGGGCCGGATCGGCCGCGGCGGCGGAGCGCGTGCCTGAAGCCACCTGCGCGACTTCGTGGTGCAGCAGGATGGTGCGGCACAGGGCTTCCGGCAGCTGCCAGCCGCGCGCCAGGGCGTAGCCCACGCGCGCGTGGTCGAAGCGGTAGCGCGCCTCTTCGGTGAGCGCCAGTTCCGGGCCGGGTGTGCTTGCATGCGCTTCGACGACCGATGCGTAGTCGGGGAAGCGGGTGATCATCACCGCCATGCCGCAGTTGCGAAACAGCGTGTAGGTATGCGCCTGGTCGCGGCTTACGCCGCGCACCCGTGTCGCCACGGCAATCGCAGCTTCAGCGGTGCGCATCGATTCATCCCAATAGCGGGCCATCAACGGCCCCGCGCCCACCGGGAATGCCTGGCGCAGCAAGAGGCCGGTGATCAGATTGGTGCAGGCGCGCAGCCCCAGAATCGCCAGCGCCTGCGGGATATCGGCGGCTTTCCGGGTCAGGCCGAAGAGCGGCGAATTGACCGCCTTGAGGATGGCCGCCGCCAGGCCCGCATCCTTGCCGATCAGTGCGGCCAGCACGCGCATGTCGGGGTCGTCCTTCTGCGCCTCCGCCGAGAAACTTGCGAGGACTTCGGGGCAAGGCGGGATCTTCAGATCGAGCGTAGCCGGATCGACTGCGCCGGCTGCGTTGGTATCGGTTGAAGGTGGCTGTGACATGGGTTGAAGCAAACAAGGGGCGGCGGGGCTGCCCAAGGCCAATTACAGCATGGCAAGCGCGCTCGGGCCGGCAGGCGGCGCGAACAGTCGATCCAGCTCCTGCAATTGTGCCGTGCTCAATCGATGGTCGAGCGCGGCGGCATTTTCGCGCAGCCGGTCACGATGGCTGGTCTTCGGAATGGCGATCACGTCGTCGCGCGCCAGCAGCCAGGAAAGCGCCGCCTGCGTTGGTGTGAGCGCACGGTCGCGCGCGAAGCCTTCCAGCCGCGGGTTGCGCAAGAGGCGCGCCTGTTCGATCGGTGAGTAGGCCATCACGGGCATGTTGTGGCTACGCAGCCACGGCAAGAGATCCCATTCGACGCCGCGACGGCCCAGGTTGTAGAGCACCTGATTGGTCGCCACCGCGCGGCCGGCTTCGATGGCCCAACAATCCTGCATGTCGGCGGTGTCGAAATTGCTGACGCCAAAATGGCGGATCTTGCCGGCGCGTTTGAGCGTGGTGAATGCTTCGATGGTTTCTTCAAGCGCCACTTCGCCCCGCCAGTGCAGCAGGTAGAGATCGATGCGGTCGGTGGCCAAGCGCTTGAGGCTGCGCTCGCAGGCGGCGATGGTGCCCCTGCGGGTGGCGTTGTGCGGATACACCTTGGAGACGATGAAGGCTTCATCGCGGCGCCCGGCGATGGCTTCGCCCACCAGTTGCTCGGCACGGCCTTCGCCATACATTTCGGCGGTATCGATCAGGGTGAGGCCCAAGTCAAGGCCCAGCCGCAGGGTGGCCAGTTCCTCGGCGCGATGGGTGCCGCTCTCGCCCATGTTCCAGGTGCCCTGGCCGAGCGCGGAGACAGTTGCGCCGGTGGCTAGCTTTACAGTTTTCAAGCGGCTCTCGCGTCGATGGCGACCAATGTACGTAAGGCCCGAACAGGCGGAATCCTATACGGGATAGATCATCGAGTTCGGAATCAGTTCGCTGTCGAACACGCACACCTTCTCGCGAAACTTCAGCCGGCCGCCGTCCTCGACCACGATGTCCAGGGTGCGGCCGACGTTGAACACTTCCGAGATTTCGTTCTGCTTGGTGCGAAACACCGCGTAATTGGCCTGGGTGTGAATGCCTTTGCTGGTGACCTCGCGCACGAACAGGCCGCTGACGATATGGCGCTGGTAGTAGGGCTGGTGATAGAGCGTGTTCTGGATGCCATACACACGGTCTTTCAGCATGCCGCGACTCTCGGCCGCCATGGTGGAAAGTGGCAGGCCGCGGTCGAAATTCTCGCGCGGTACCACCCGATACCAGCATTCTTCGGTGAAAAAATCCGGCCAGTCGTCGAAGCGCGCCTCGTCTAAGCACGCGCTGTAGCGCGCGTACAGGTCGTCGAGCGCTGCGCGCTGTTCCAGGCTGATCATAGGCCCATCACCTTGCGGTAATAGCCGTACATGCCGCGAATCAGGGTTTCGGTGACCATGTGATCGGTATTGCCGGTCCCGGTGCCACCCAGTTCGGTGATGGTCTGGTAGTCGGGATGCTGCTTGAAGCCCACCTGCGACAGTTCGACCACCTCGCCATCGTCGGCCGATACCAGCCCGGCCGGTCCAAACAGGTTGGCCTGGCGCAGGCGCCGCCGCGTCATCTCGGGCGTGTCGTCGGCGAAGCCGAAATGGGTCCAGACGAAATCGAAGGCGCCCACGCCGTGCGGCACGATCTGCCGGGTCGAGATCGAATTGACGTTGTGCTGGATGATGAGTGACGGAAAGATGGTCTGCATGCAGGCGGTGGGCACCGCCTCGATGCCCAAGTTGCCGCCTTTCCACCATGCTTCCGGCACCACGTCCAGAATGCGGTCGTCTTCCAGCTTCATGTTCTCCTTGAAGCTGGCCACGCCCTGGGTGACCGCGCTTTTCCCGCCGTCGTTCTTGAAGCCGATCATCGCCGCATGGCGGCCATGGCTGTCGGTGCGCATGTAGGATTGCTGGTCGGCGCGCCACAACCCGAAGGTGACAAACCAGGTGTGCAGAAGGCCCGGGTGATAGGGGTCCTTGATGTTCTCCTGCATCAGCTTCCAGTTACCCGGCACGCGTTGGCGCGAGTAGCCCAGGATCGTCAACTCCCGCCCGTCGAAGGCGCGCTCGAACCAGGGTTTGACTTCGCCCAGATAGCTGTCGAAATCCTCGACCGTGTGGTCGAAAGAGGCGAACACCACGCCGTTCTTTACCGCCACCTTGAGCTTGGTGAGGCCATGGTCTTCGAGCTTGAAGTCGGCCGGCATGCCGCCGTTCAACTTGCCGTCCCGGCGTACGCCGCGGCGGAACGGCAGGCCGATCAGGTTGCCCTTCAAGTCGTAGTTCCACTGGTGGTAGGGGCAGATGAAATCGCGACGGTTGCCGAAGTTCTGCTCGCAGAAAGCCACGCCGCGGTGCGCGCAATGGTTTTCGATCACGTTGATGGCACCGTCGGCGTCGCGCACCATGATCACCTGGCGTTCACCGATGAAGGTGCGCTTGAAGTCACCGTGTTTGGGGATTTCGGCGGCCAGACCCACATAGCACCAGTGGCCCTTGTAGAACAGGCGCTCCAGCTCTTCGCGGTACAAGGCTTCATCGGTGTAGACACGGTAGGGCACGCGCGAATCGCGCGGCGTGTGCCAGGTAAGCGGAGCGGATGTCGTGAAACCGGATTCAGGAGCGTTCATGGCGGGTCTTTGCGTGCAGGGCGGCACCGATGGATGTGGCCGACAGATTAGCGTTGTGCCGTAGCCGCTGCAAGGTTGATGAAAGCAATTGGGTTGATTGAATAAAAATGAGTGCCTGCATTTTCATTCGGACGGGATTTTTCGCCATATTGCCCGCGTCTGCGGTGCCTATCAGACCAGCACCACGATGTCGCTGTATTGTGCCAACACCGCGTCGGTGGTGATTAGCCGCAGCGGCTCGGCCATGGCCTGGGCGAGTAACAAGCGGTCGAAAGGGTCGTTGTGGTGTAACGCGAGCTTGGCTACGCCCGCAGCGTGCGAGGAGCGCACCGCGAGTTCGCGGAACCCGCTGGCTTCGATCGCATCAATCAAGGCGTGCGGGTCGGCGTCGATTTTGCCCAGGCGGGATTTGATGGCGACCTCCCAAATCGATGCAGCCGAGACGAAAACCTGGTCCGCCGATTCGAGGATTCGCCGGGCCGCCGGTTTCAATAGCGGGGAGCCTGCAACCGCCCACAGAAATATGTGGGTATCCAGCAATAGCCGCATCAGCGCCCCTCGAAGCCGGCCAGGACAGCGTCGGGCAATGGCGCGTCGAAGTCCTTCGCGATCGTCACCTTGCCTTTGAGAACGCCAAACCTGATTCGTCGCTTCGGCTCTTCCAGTCGGGTGATGCGGACCAGCGGTTTGCCGTTGCGGCCGATCACCACGTCATCGCCTGCGGCGGCGATGTCGACCAGTTGCGACAGCCGCGTCTTGGCATCGTAGATGTTGACCGTGCCCATGGATGATCTCCAGATTAAAGTAGACCAAGTCTAGTCTGGTAATGCAGTTTCTGGCAAGTGTCAGGGTGGCAGTGGCGGGATTTGCAGCGCACTCCGGCGCGCCCGGCTATTTGCCATGAATCGCCGTGAACACTTGGCGCAGCCACTGGTTGCCCGGGTCGCGGTGAAAACGGTCATGCCAGTACAGCGCGATGGGAAAGCGCATGACCTTCAGCGGGATTTGCCTGAATTCGATGTCGTATCTGGCCTTGAGGGTGCGTGCCAACATCTCAGGCATGAGGCAAACCAGGTCAGTGACAGCAAGAACATGGACCGCGGACATGTAGTGCGGCGTACGTAGCGCGATGCGCCGGTCAAGCCCTTGCTCCTTAATCTGTCTCTCCACCAGCGAGTGCCCGGTGCCCAGATGCTCGATGGCGATATGGTCGGCGGCGGCGACGTCTACGAGGCGCAGGCGTCGGTCAAGCAAGGGATGTCCCGAGCGCAACACGCATACGTAGTGCTGGCTGAACAATTCGCGGCGATGAATGCCGGCTTCCAGGGCCGGAAGGAAACCGATGGCCAGGTCCACCCGGCCGTCATCGAGTTTCTGGTTGGTGGCTTCGAGGGGAAGAAGAAGGGTTCGAAAGCGGACGCCAGGCGTCGCTTTCCGGCAATGCGCAATTACCGGTGGCAGCAAGGTGGCCTCACCGATTTCGAGCATGCCGAGCACGAACTCGCGCGTTGACGTAGCGGGATTGAATGCCTGGACGTCCGACAGGGAACGCTGCACCAGCGCCAGTGCGTCGAGCAAGTAGTGTGCTTGCTGGCTGCAAAACGCAGTGGGTGCCATTTGCGCCCCTGCCCGGGTGAACAGCGGATCGGAGTAGGACTTGCGCAGGCGCGCCAGAGCGCTGCTCACCGCCGGCTGGGTCAACGACAGGCGCTCGGCTGCTTTGCTCACTGAACGGGTGGTCCAGATCGCCTCGAAGGTCCGCAGCAGGTTGAGATCTTTCATTTATCAATGTTATCAATACAGATCATTGATCGCAAAGCATGGTGAATTGTGTGCCGTGGCCGCATAATCCGGCAACAAAAGGTGCCCAAGCGTTCCGCCGGTGCGAATCAAGGAGACGATCGTGAGACCAGTAATCCGCTCTGTCGTGGTAGCCGCCTGCCTGCTCTGTGCCTGTACCGGCGCTTGGGCTCAGGAAAAATTCAAGATCGGCGTGATCAGCACCATGTCCGGCCCGGCGGGTGCTTTCGGCACCGAGACGCTGGCGGGCTTGAACCTTGCGATCAAGCAGGGTGGCGGCGCGCTGGGCGGCGTGCCGGTGGAAATCGTGTCGGGTGACGATCAGGCGCGGCCGGAGATCGGCAAGCAGCTGGCGGAGAAAATGCTGCAGCAGGATCGCGTGAACATGTTCGCAGGTACCGTGTTCGGGCAGGTGGTGCTGGCTGCCGCCCCGGTGGCCTTCGCCGCCAAGACCCCTTTTGTCGCCGCCATACCGGGGCCTTCGGAATATTCCGGGGCCGGCTGCAACCGCTACTTTTTTACCGCCGGCTACCAGACCGATGCACCGCATGAAGCGATGGCCAAATACCTGACGGCCAAGAAATTCAAGAACGTCTACGTCCTGGTGCCGAATTTCCCGTCCGGGCGCGATGCGGTGGCGGGATTCAAGCGCTTTTACAAAGAGCCGCTGGCCGGCGAGGTCTACACCACCATCAACCAGATCGATTATTCGAGCGAGATCGCCGCAATCCAGGCGAAAAACCCCGAGGTGGTCTATATTTTCCTGCCTGGCGGCATGGGGATCAATTTCATCAAGCAATACAAGCTGGCGGGCTTGTCGAAAATCTCGCC
>JAYTDE010000613.1:0-6389 GCA_043736195.1 Burkholderiales bacterium
TAGCAGGTCTCGAAATGCAGGCCGGGCAGGTAGCCTAAAGCGCCCCAGTAGCGACCGTACAAGGTTTGCTTGTCATGTATGCACAGCGAAGCGCAGATATCCTTGCCGTCGAGGCTGCCAACCACCAGCAGCAGGTGTTGCGGCATGCCTCGCCCGATGCTCTCGAAGAATTCCAGGTTCAGGTAGGGCGTGGAATGATGGGCGCGGTAGGTATGGCTGTAACAACGGGTCCAGAAGCGCCACAGCTCGGGCGTGATGTCGGTACCGCGCACCCAGCGGTAGGTGACGCCGGCATCGCGCACCTTGCGGCGTTCCTGCTTGATCTTCTTGCGCTTGTCGTGCGACATGGTCGCCAGAAACGCGTCGAAATCAGCGTAATCGCGGTTTTTCCAGTGAAATTGCACGGTGCGACGCGGCATCATGCCGGCTGCCTCCAGCACTTTCGCTTCGTCGTCCTCGGGAAACAGCACATGCAAAGAGGACACCTGTGCCGTTTGCGCCAGGTTCAGTGCCCCGGCAATCAGGGCTTGTTGCGTGCCAGGGTCGGCACCGAGCAGGCGCGGTGTAGTGCAGGGTGTGAACGGAATGGCACACAAAAGCTTGGGGTAATAGTCCAGGCCATGGCGCTGGTAGGCGTCGGCCCAGGCCCAGTCGAACACGTATTCGCCGTAGGAGTGCATCTTGACGTAGAGCGGCATGGCGCCCACCAAACGGCCCTTTTTCCGCAGGGTCAAATATTGCGGGGTCCAGCCGGCTTTTTCGCCGGCGCAGCCGGTTTCGTGCATGGCATGCAGGAAGGCGTGCGACAGCAGTGGATGGTGGCCAGCCAGCGCATCCCACTGCGCGGGGTCGACGTAGCGCAGGGATTCGATGATCGTGAGGCTAGTCAAGGCAGGAGGGGAGGAGTGCGATAATTCCATGGAGTTCCGGTGGTTGAATTTCCGTCTCCTTTTTTCTTCGATTGTAGCCTCATGCCCGTCAAGCTAGCCATTGCGCAGCTCAATTTCACCGTCGGCGACTTGGCCGGCAATCGCAAGCGCATCGCCGACGCGGCGATGCGCGCGCACGCGGCCGGCGCACAGGTGCTTCTGACGCCGGAACTGGCGCTCACCGGTTATCCACCGGAAGATCTGGTGATGCGTCGTGCCTTCATGGAAGCGACCATGACGCACTTGCGCGAACTGGCCGGCGAACTCGCGCCCTTGGCCGGATTGCGGGTGGTGGTAGGCCATCCGTCGGGCGGCGACGACCGCACCCGCTCGATCACCATCCAGCAGCGCCACAATGCCGCCTCGGTGCTGGGCGACGGTCGCGTATTGGCCACTTATGCCAAGCGCGAACTGCCAAACTACCAGGTGTTCGACGAAAAGCGTTACTTCACGCCGGGACGCGAAACCCTGGTGTTCGAAGCCGGCGGCATGCGCTTCGGCTTGTTGATTTGCGAGGATGCCTGGTTTCCACAGTCGGCACGCGAGTCGAAGCAGGCCGGGGCACAAGCGCTCTTGGTTATCAACGCCTCGCCTTACCACATGGGCAAAAGCGGTGAACGGGTCGAATGGATGCGCCGGCGTGTCAGCGAAACCGGTTTGCCGCTGGTATTTGCGCACAACGTCGGCGGGCAGGACGAAATCGTCTTCGACGGCAGTTCCTTCGCGCTCGATGCAAGGGGCACGCTCAAGGCGCGCCTGCCGATGTTCGAGGAGCGCCTGGACTATGTCGACATCGACGGCGACGACGTAAGCGGCAGTGAAATTGCACCGGAGCCGTCAATCGAGGCACAGGTCTATGCCGCGCTCAAGCTGGGCGTGGCCGACTATATCGGCAAGAACGGTTTTCCGGGCGCCCTGATCGGCATGTCGGGCGGCATCGATTCGGCGCTGACCCTGGCGATCGCCTGCGATGCGCTGGGGCCCGAGCGGGTGCGGGCGGTGATGATGCCTTCGCAATACACCGCCGACATTTCGTGGATCGATTCGCGCGACATGGTCGAGCGCTTGGGCGTGCGCTACGACGAGATCGCCATCAAGCCGATGTTCGATGCCTTCGAGGCCGCCCTGGCGCAGGATTTCAAGGGCAAAAAAGCCGACACCACCGAGGAAAACCTGCAGGCGCGCATCCGCGGCACGCTGTTGATGGCGCTGTCCAACAAGCACGGCTCGATCGTGCTCACCACCGGCAACAAGAGCGAGATGGCGGTCGGCTACTGCACTCTGTACGGTGACATGGCCGGCGGTTTCGCTGTCATCAAGGACATCGCCAAAACTCTGGTTTATCGCCTGGCGGTGTACCGCAACACCCTATCCCCGGTGATTCCGGAGCGCATCATCACGCGTGCGCCTTCGGCCGAATTGCGTCCGGACCAGACCGATCAGGACAGCCTGCCACCCTACGATGTGCTCGACGCCATCCTGGCGTTGTATGTCGAGGAAGACCAGAGTATTGGCGAGATCGTGGCCGCCGGATACGCGCGCGAGGACGTGGAAAAGGTGGTGCGCCTGATCCGCATTTCCGAATACAAGCGGCGGCAGTCGCCGGTGGGCGTACGGGTCACGCATCGCGCCTTCGGGCGCGACTGGCGCATGCCGATTGTCAACCGTTTCAGGGACTGAAAAACCCGGGCCGTGTGCTGTTGATATACTCCACCAGACAAGACATTCCCAAGGAGGCGCGATGAAAAAGATCGAGGCGGTGATCAAGCCGTTCAAGTTAGACGAAGTGCGCGAGGCGCTGTCCGAGGTCGGAGTGACCGGGCTTACGGTGACCGAGGTCAAGGGTTTCGGCCGGCAAAAGGGGCACACCGAACTGTATCGCGGCGCCGAATACGTGGTCGATTTCCTGCCCAAGGTCAAGGTCGAGGTGGTCGCCGCAGACGGCGACGTGCAAAACGTGCTGGACGCGATCATCAAGGCGGCGCGCACCGGGAAGATCGGCGACGGCAAGATTTTCGTGACCAACGTCGAACATGTGTTGCGCATTCGTACCGGTGAGACCGGCGAATCGGCAGTGTGAGCGTGGCCGCAGGGCGCTCCGGCAAGAACCCCGCGCTGCGGGGTTTTTTTACGCCTCTCGGCGCATGGCTGCGGCCGGCAGTGTGTCGACCCGCGCATATTCGCCGAGCTTGAATAACGCGGGGTCGGCGGCAAATGCACGCATCATGCCCATGGCATCGGCGCCCCAGAACAATTCGCCGGCGAAATCGAAGGTCGGCACACCGTAGACGCCGCGCGCCAGTGCGCGCTCGGTATTGGCTGCGAGTTTCTGCTTCACCGCGGGATCGGCGACCGCCGCCTGCGCATCGACGAGCCTAAGCGTATCCGCCAGCGCGGCAAAGGTCGCGGGCGCGTTCACTTCGTCACCGCGTTTCCAGATGCAGTCGAAAATCGCCTCGACCGCGGCACGGGTCGCGCCGGCGGCGAGCGCCAGCCGCAGCGCATGCAGCGGATTGAACGGATGGGCCGGCGGAAAACGCATCTCGATGCCCTGTTCCTGCGCCAGCCATACGCACATGCGGTAGGTCTGGCGGCGCTTTTCCGCGATCTCGGCAGGCCCCTTGTGGCCATGCGCCTTGAGCAGGGCGGCAAACAGCACCGGCACATATTCGATCTCGAGTCCGGCGGGCAAATGTTGGAAACGCTTGAAATGCAGGTACGCGAAAGGCGAGATGAAATCGAAATACCAGGTCGCTCGCATCGCTTCAAAGACCGATGGTGGTAGCGCTGACCGCCGGTGAACTCTGCTCCCAGATGGCGTTGAAGCGATTGAGCCAGGCGCGCGATTCGACCGCGTCATCCAGGTAGACCGAGCCCCTGGCCTGCCGGCTGTGCGGGCGGCGCAGGCAATGGGCGTCGTCGCCGATCACAAGCGAATCGTCCAACTTGCGGATTTCCTCGTGCGTCTGGTGGATCGCGATGGCGTGGCTGAACTGGCGCAACAGGCGCATCAGGCGCGGCGCGGCGCGCGTGATGACGCTCGTATCGTGCACCGCGATCAGCAGGCGGCTGGCGCGGTTTTTCAAGAGGAAGCTGCGCAGCTGCTCCTCGCGCACGGCCGTGCCCATGCCGTAGTCGGCCAGGGTCGGGTCGAACAGGCGCAGGGTACGTCGGGTCTTGCCGATCACCTGGTCCAGGGCCAGCGCGAACTCCGCCTTGGTTGTGATCGGGCGGCGCTGCGCTTGACCTTCAACGACCACCGTTGTCGGCGGCGGCTCGGGCGGAGGTTTCCAGTTGGTGAAGTCAAGGTCATTGTCGTCGGTGTTCATGGTGTCCTTCCCGTATGTAGCCAACCATGCCTATACCAAGCATAAAGCAAACCAGTTGCCGCGCCTTCCGTTGCTGGCACCGATTGCAGGCAACGTGCGTCGGCCAGTCGGCGCAGCAAGGCAGGCGCGGGTTGCACGGCTTCGCCGTTGATGTAAAGCGACTCCCCGCGATGCAGCATGCGGGTCTTGGGATCCAGCCGCACACCCCGGCCCGCGACCGCGCGGGCGAAGCCGGGCTTGCCAAGCGGCGCCGCGGGCGCGTCGAAAAACACGTCCGCCTTGGGTTCGCTTAAGGTGGTGCCAAGAAATCCGGCCACTTCCTCGCGGCTTGGTTGCACCCGGCCAATCAGGCGCATGGCCTGTGCCAGATAGGTATCGTCGATCAGCGCGCTTTCGCGCGCCGGCCGCAGATCGGGATCGGCGAACATGCCGCGGCGCTCCACCTTGTCCGCCAGGTGCTCCAGCAGGCCGCGCGCCAGCTCCTGCGCGGACGGCGCGCGAAAGCCGATCGACCAGGTCATGCATTCACCGAGAGCCACACCCTCATGGGCGCAACCCGGTGGCAGGTACAGCATGTCGCCCGGTTCGAGCACGAATTCATGGTCGGGCTGGAACTTCTTCAGGATATTGAGTGGTGCGCCCGCCTTAAGGCTCCGATCCTCCTGCATCGAAATGCGCCAGCGCCGGCGTCCTTGGGCCTGCAGCAGGAACACATCGTAGGAATCGAAATGCGGGCCAACCCCGCCGCCATCGCTGGCCCAGGAAATCATCAGATCGTCCAGGCGCGCGGCCGGGATGAAGGCGAAGCGCCGCAGGAATTCGTCAGCCGCGTCGTGGTGCAGGTTGACGCCCTGCACCAAAAGAGTCCATGGATGCGCCTTCCGCGCGCGCAGATCGCGCACGGAAAAGGGCCCATGTTCGAGCGTCCAGCGCCGGCCGTCGCGCGCGACGCGACGGCTCTCCACCGTGTCGCGCGCGGCTAAGGCGAACAATTCGGCTTTCGATACCAGCGCGTTCATGGCGGGAATCGCGCGCCGGATCAGGAGCGGCTTCTTGTGCCAGAAGAGCTTGAGGAAGCGATCGGGTGAATAGCCGCCTAAAAGTTGCGAAATATCGCTTGGCAATTCGTTTTTCATCTGGCTATTATAGGAACACGGCATCAGGAACTTCAGGAGTTGCTCACCTCTTTTTGAATTGAACCGGCGTTTTCTCAGGCCTTGTCTGAGATGTTTCGCCCATGCAGGAGTCAAGTCATGCTCAACGCAGGACAGTCCGCCCCGAAGTTCCGCCTAGCCGATGCCGACATGGCGCTGGTCGACATCGCAAAGCTGCGCGGCAAGCGCAACGTGGTGCTGTATTTTTACGACAAGGACAACCTGCCGGGCAGCACCATGGAAGCGATCGAGTTCTCCGATCTGGACGCCGATTTCCGTCGCTGCAACTGCATCGTGCTGGGCGTTTCACCGGATGACTGGCTAAGCCATGCGGAATTCCGCGATCGCCACGGGCTGACCGTGACCCTGCTGTCCGATCCTGAATGCGAAGTCTGCCGGCAGTACGATGTGGTCAGGGTGGAGATGCAACCGACTGCCGGCCGGCCGCATGTATTGCGATCCACATTCATCATCGATCGTATGGGCAAAGTGCGTCACGCGCTGTATGGCGTGAGTCCCAGGGGGCACGCGAGCGCTGTACTCGACCTGGTCAAGACGCTGGCACACTAGCAGCCCCTCAAATTTGAAAGCCTGCGCATGAACATCGGCCGCGACTCGGTCGTCTCGATTTCCTACACACTGTTTGACGCCCAGGGCGAACTGATCGAACAGACCGAACAACCGATCGCCTATTTGCACGGCGGCTACGGCAACATCTTCCCCTTGGTCGAGCAGGCGCTGCAGGGCAAATCGCCAGGCGCTGCCGCCAGCGTCAAGCTCGAACCCGAAGACGCCTTCGGCGACTACGACGAACAGTTGCTGCGCGTCGAGGCCCGCGACCGGTTTCCCGATGTACTCGAAATCGGCATGCAGTTCGAAGGTATTCCGGGCGAAGAGGTCGACGCCGACACCGACATTTTCACCGTCACCGACATCGCCGACGGCAAGGTGGTGCTCGACGCCAACCATCCCCTGGC
>JAYTDE010000614.1:0-3088 GCA_043736195.1 Burkholderiales bacterium
CTGAGCGATGACGAGAAACGACTGACGATCGCCCTCGGACGACGTCTGGCCGGGTTTGCGCTGAAACTTGCCGCATGAAATTTTCCTGGCAGCGCGGCGCAAGCGCCGCCCTGATCGGCCTCATCGTCCTGTGCGTGGCATGGGAGTTGTGGCTGGCGCCTATACGCCCCGGCGGCTCCTGGCTGGTGTTGAAAGTGCTGCCGCTGCTCCTGATCCTGCGCGGCGTGCTGGCCGGCCGCAACTACGCACTGCAATGCTCGGTGCTGCTGATCTGGCTGTACATCACCGAAGGACTGGTGCGCGCAAGCACCGACGCCGGCACCTCGATGCTGCTGGCGGGTTTGGAGATCGCGCTGGCCACCGTCTATTTCATCTGCGCGACCGCGATCCTGCGGCCCCTCAAGAAGCTCGCCCGCGCACAACCAAAAGGAGAAACGCCATGAACCAGATCGACTTGAAAGGCCGGACCGCCGTCATCACCGGCGGCGCGCGCGGCATCGGCTATGCGGTAGCCGAACGCATGCTGCAATCCGGCGCCGCCGTCGTGCTGTGGGACATGACGGGCGATCGCCTGGAGCAATCCAAGGCCACCCTGTCCGCACTCGGGTCAGTGTCCACCACAACCCTGGACATCACCGACGAAGCCCAGGTACTCACCGCCGCCGCGGCCGCCGGCCGCGTGGACATCCTGGTCAACAGCGCCGGCATCACTGGCCCCAATCAGAAAACCTGGGAATACTCGTCCAAGGATTTCCGCGCGGTGCAGGAAGTCAACCTGATGGGCACCTTTCATTGCTGCAAGGCACTGGTGCCCGGCATGATGACGCGCGACTACGGCCGCATCATCAACATCGCCTCGATCGCCGGCAAGGACGGCAACCCCAACGCGCCGGCCTACAGCGCCTCCAAGGCGGCGGTGATCGGCCTCACAAAATCGTTGGGCAAGGAACTCGCAGCCACCGGCATCCGCGTCAACGCCATCACCCCGGCAGCGGCGCAGACCGAAATGTTTGCGCAAATGAGCCAGGCGCATATCGACTTCATGCTGTCGAAGATTCCGATGAACCGCTTCGTCAAGGTCGAGGAACTGTCGGCGATGATCGCCTGGATGGCCAGCGAGGAGTGCTCGTTTACCACCGGGGCGGTGTTTGACATTTCCGGGGGACGCGCGGTTTACTGATCCGATCGAAGTACGGCAAAAAAACAGCAAGGGGAGACAATGTTCAAACGACTATTGCAGTTTGTGTTTCTGGGTGCCTGCTGCACGCTCGCAGGCTGCGCATCGATAGGCGGGCCAGGCGGCGGCGAGATCGTGATGGAAGAATTCCGCGTACCAAGCGACCCGGGCATGCAGATTTACGTGCGCAACAAACGCCCGGCCGGCATGACGCGCTTCAGCGCGGCAAAGACCGTACTGTTCGTGCATGGCGCGACCTACCCGGCGGAAACCGCGTTCGACCTGAAGTTGGACGGTGTCTCCTGGATGGACTACATCGCGCAACGCGGCTATGACGTCTACCTGCTGGATGTTCGCGGCTACGGCAACTCGACGCGGCCGCCAGCCATGGACCGGCCGGCTACGGAAGGCGCACCCTTCGGCGGCACCGAGGAAGCCATGCGCGATGTCGACGCCGTGGTGGAGTTCATCCGCAAGCGCCGCGGTATCGAAAAGATGAACCTGCTGGCCTGGTCGTGGGGTACCGCCATCATGCAGTGGTACACCAGCGTCAACAGCCACAAGGTGGAAAAGCTGGCGCTCTATGCGCCGGTGTGGATCCGCCAAACCGCCTCACTGGTGCAGGCCGGCCCCGGACCGATTCCCGCCTATCGCTCCGTCAGCATGGCTTCGGCCAAGGCGCGTTGGCTGACCGGCGTGCCGGAGCACAAGAAGGCCGACCTGATTCCCGCCGGCTGGTTCGAAGCGTGGTCGGAGGCGACCATCGCTTCCGATCCGGTTGGGGCGAAGCAGAACCCGCCAGTATTGCGCGCGCCCAACGGTGTGGTCGCCGATGGGCTCAAATACTGGGGCAATGGGGTGATCCCGTGGAAGGCCGAAGACATTCGCGTACCGGTGTTGCTGATCAAGGCCGAATGGGACCAGGACACGCCAGCCTACATGGCGCAGAACCTCCTGCCGAAATTGACCGGCGCACCCTACAAGCGCTACGTGGAAATAGGCGAAGGCACGCACACGGTGGTGATGGAGAAAAATCGCATGAGCCTGTTTCGCGAAGTACAGTTGTTTCTGGACGAAACCCACCAACCTGCGAAGTAACATCATGGCCGGAGTCACCGAGCAACTGCGCGCCATCGTCGGCGCCGACCACGTCTTCACCACCGACGTGGCCGCCTACGCCAACGACTGGCGCAAAAAATACTTCGGCAAGCCGTTGGCCGTGGTCAAGCCGGGCAGCTGCGACGAGGTCGCAGCCATCGTCAGGCTGTGCGCCGCAAGCGGCACGACCATCGTGCCGCAAGCCGGCAACACAGGACTGGTCGGCGGTGGCGTGCCCGATACCTCCGGCACGCAAGTAATCGTCAACGTTTCGCGCATGAACCGCGTGCTCGAAGTCGACACCGTCAACAACACCATGACGGTCGAGGCCGGCTGCATCCTGCAGGTGCTGCAGGAGACTGCCGCCGAACACGGGCGTCTGTTTCCGCTGTCACTCGCCGCCGAAGGCTCGTGCGAGATCGGCGGCAACATTTCCACCAACGCCGGCGGCGTGCAGGTGCTGCGCTACGGCAACACGCGCGAACTGGTGATGGGCCTGGAAGTGGTGCTGCCTTCCGGCGAGATCTGGAGCGGCTTGAAGGGCTTGCGGAAGGACAATACCGGTTACGACCTGAAGCAACTGTTCATCGGTGCCGAAGGCACGCTGGGCATCATCACCAGGGCCGTGCTCAAGCTATATCCGGCTCCGGCCGCCACGCAAACCGCATTCATCGCGCTGGAATCGCCGCGGCAGGCACTGGCCCTCTTGACCCACATGAAGGGCGCATTGGGCGAACGCATCACCGCGTTTGAATTGCTGTCGGATTTCGCGCTGTCGATTGTCGAGCGTTTTTCGGCCAGCCTGAAGTCGCC
>JAYTDE010000615.1:0-1741 GCA_043736195.1 Burkholderiales bacterium
CCGATTGAACCCATCATTACTTCGATGCAAACGCCTTCGAGCGTCGACCGTGCGGAGATCTCGCCGCCGTGGGCGCGGATGATCGAACGCGTAATGGCCAAACCCAATCCCGCGCCTTCGCCGCGATGCCGCGACGGATCGGCGCGATAGAAACGATCGAATATTCGCGGCAGGTGTTCCGGCGCAATCGGCTCGCCCGTGTTTTCGACCGCCAAAGTCGTGCCCGCGCCGTTCTGACCAATGCGCACCTGTATCCGACCGCCCGGCGGCGTGTGGCGGATAGCATTGGAGAGCAGGTTGGCAATCGCCCGCCGCAGCATCAGTTTATCGCCCACCACCCTTGCGCAACCTTCAGTTGAGAGGTGCAAAGACTTTTCGTCGGCCAGCGCATCGAAGAAATCGAACAGTTGCCGCACCTCATCGGCCAGTTCGACCGGTTCGCGGTTCGGCACGATCATGCCGTTGTCGGCCTCCGCCAGGAACAGGATGTCGCCGATCATGCGCGCCATGCGTTCGTACTCTTCCTGGTTGGAGACCAGTATCTCGCGGTATTCGTCGACGCTGCGCGCGCGCGCCAATGCCACCTGCGTCCCCGTCATCAGGTTGCTGACGGGCGTGCGCAATTCATGTGCGAGATCACTGGAAAAATCCTTGAGCCGCTTGAAAGAATCTTCAAGACGCGCGAGCATGTCGTTTAGCGTTTGCGCGAGCGCTTCCAATTCGACCGGCACCGAATCGACCGCGAGGCGGTAGTCGAGGCGGCTGGCCGTGACGGCGGCCGCGCCTTCGCGGATGGCCTGCAAAGGCGCGAGTCCGCGCTTCACGGCCGCCCAGCCAAGCAGGCCTGCCAGAAATGCGGCAATGGCGACGATCAGCCAAAGCGTGCGCCTGAAAGAGCTCATGAATTGTTCGTGGTGGGTGATGTCGACGCCGATTGCGACCAGCACTGGCGGCGCGTTGGCGATACCGGTCGCAAGCAGCGTGACAACACCGCGCCGCGGTTCGCTGCCCGCCGGCCCGTTCTGCCGCCACACTTGTGGCCGGGGCGTCCGCCCGATCGCTTCGCTCGCCAGCATCGTCGATGGAAAATGGGTGTCGGCGGTGGCAAACAAAGTTCGATCATCCGGGCCGCGCACCAGCATGGCGAGGCCGTGATGACCCACCAGTGAATTGTTGAGTTGGCCGGCCAACGTGCTGAAATCGGCGGAGGTTTGCACTTTTTCCAACAGGTTGCCCACAAGCCGCAGTTTGCCGGTGATCAGTTCCATGTCCTCTTTGACAAAATGCTGTTCGACCGCGTTGCCGATCAGCAGGCCGAGCGCCAGCAGCACCGCCGTCGAGATGGCCGTAAACAGCAGCGTCAACCGCAAGGTGATCGACTGGCGACCGCGCCTCATTCGAGGTCGTCTTCCAGCACATAACCCATGCCGCGCACGGTGCGGATGAGTTTGGGCTCGAAACTGTCGTCCACCTTGGCGCGCAGTCGGCGCACCGCCACTTCGATCACGTTGGTGTCGCTGTCGAAATTCATGTCCCAGATTTGCGAGGCGATCAACGAGCGCGGCAACACTTCGCCGCGGCGCCGCATCAGCAGTTCCAGCAGTGAAAATTCCTTGGCGGTGAGATCAATGCGCTGCCCGTTGCGCGTCACCCGGCGTCGCGGCAGATCGAGCTCTAGATCGGCCACGCGAATGTTGTCGGCCTCGCGGCTGCGACCGGTGCGGCGCAGCAGCGTGCGCAC
>JAYTDE010000616.1:0-5945 GCA_043736195.1 Burkholderiales bacterium
TGCGGCGAGGCGTATGACCCTCCCTCCCAAGTAAAGTCAGCTTTCCGTGGACAGATTCGCATCGCTCGAGCGCTGGATCGCCAGCCTCTACCCCAACACTTCGCCCGAGATCACGCCGGCGTCCGCGGACGCAAGCTTTCGCCGCTACTTCCGCCTGAACTTCGACAACGGCCTGCCCTCGAGAATCGTCATGGATGCGCCGCCCGACAAAGAGGACTGCCGGCCTTTCATCGCCGTCGCCGCATTGCTGGAAGCTGCGACCATCAATGTGCCCCGCGTACTCAGGCATGACCTGCAACAGGGATTCCTGCTGCTGACCGATCTGGGTAGCCGCACCTATCTCGCTGCCCTGCGGGAGGAACCGCGATCGGCCGATACGCTGTACGGCGATGCGATCGCCGCGCTGCTGCGGATGCAACAGCGGACCGCCTGCACGGCGCTTCCTCCCTACGACCGCACCCGGCTGCTGCGCGAAATGGAATTGCTGCCCGATTGGTACATCGCGCGGCACCGGGGCTTCGAGCTTTCGGAACGCCAGCGTGCCGGCTTGTCAGGCTGCTTCGAGGCACTGCTTGCCAACAATCTGGCACAGGCGCAGGTATTCGTGCATCGCGACTACCACTCGCGCAACCTGATGGTCTGCGGTCACTCCCCGGGCCAGGGCGGCAACCCGGGGGTGCTCGACTTCCAGGACGCCGTCTGCGGCCCGCTGACCTATGATCTCGCGTCATTGCTCAAGGATGCCTACATCGAATGGGAGGAAGAACGGGTGCTCGACTGGTGCATTCGCTACTGGGAGGCGGCGCGCAAGGCCGGCTTGCCGATCGCGCCCGGGTTCGGTGATTTTTATCGCGACTTCGAATGGATGGGTCTGCAGCGCCACCTCAAGATACTCGGAATATTCGCCCGCCTGCACCACCGCGACGGCAAGGATCAGTACCTGGCCGACCTGCCGCTTACGATGCGCTACGCACGCAAGACCTGCGAACGCTATGCTGCACTGCTGCCGCTGCTGCGGATACTCGATGCCGTCGAGAAAGCCGACTTGCAGACCGGATACACGTTTTGAGCACCCGCGTACACCGCACCCGGCGTGCTGAATGGCGCGCCGGCATGCTGGCGATCACACCGCTGGCGCTTGGCAGCATTCCCTTCGGCTTGATCTACGGTGTGCTTGCGATCAAGGCTGGTCTGACACCGACCCTGGCGATCGCTGTGGCGTCGCTGGTATTCGCCGGATCCGCACAGTTCATGATCACCCAATTGGTGGCCGCCGGCACGCCGTCGCTGCTGATTGTCGGTTCGGTCATGACCATCAACCTGCGCCACGCTTTGTACTCGGCGGCATTGGCCCGGCAACTCGCGCACCTAAGCCCCGGCTGGAAAGCGCTGCTCGCCTACCTTCTGACCGATGAAGCCTATGCGGCTTCGCTCAAACGTTTCGAGGCGACCGAGGCTGGCGACAACCGGCACTGGTTCCTGCTCGGCAGCGGGCTCGGCCTTTGGTGCATCTGGCAAATCAGCTGTATCGCAGGCGTCGCGCTTGGCGGGCGGATTCCGGCCGCATGGTCGCTGGAGTTTGCCGGACCCCTGACCTTTATCGCAATTGTGGTGCCTCTGCTGCGCGATCGACCGGCCTGGGCCGCGATGGCCGCGGCCGGACTGGTGGCGGTGGCGGCACACGCACTACCCTACAAGCTGGCCATCATGGCCGCCGCGATAACAGGCATGCTGGCCGGAGTTGCCGTCGAGCGCCTCTGCGCCGCCCCGCGTGGAACACCGGCATGACGCTGTGGATCACCATGCTGGCAGCCGGCGCGATCACATTCGCCATTCGCCTTTCCTTCATTGGCGCCGCCGGCCGCTTCGATGCGCCCGTCTGGTTCATTCGTTTACTGCGCTTCGTACCGGTTGCGGCACTGAGCGCCCTGGTATGGCCGGATCTTTTGGTCGGCGACAACCTCGTCATCACCACGCAACCACGGCTGTACGCGGGCCTGGCTGCCGCACTCATCGCCTGGCGCACGCGCAATGTCATGTTCACCATCGCCGGCGGCATGCTGTCACTGTGGCTTGTGCAATGGCTGCTCGCGAGCGTCTGAAGATGCGCAGCGCTCCCCCGCGCATCGCCGCCGCGGTGGTCGGCCGGCTGCGGGAAGCGATCCCATGAAGGCCATGATCCTTGCCGCGGGTCGCGGAGAACGGATGCGCCCACTCACCGATTGCTTGCCCAAACCACTGCTTGAGGTGGGTGGCAAGGCGCTCATCGCCTGGCACATAGAGCGTTTGCGCGCCGCCGGAATCCGTGACATCGTGATCAATCATGCCTGGCAAGGTGAGATGATCGAGCGCGCACTCGGCAATGGCGCCGCGCTCGACGTGCGCATCGCATACTCCGCCGAAACCGAGGCGCTCGAAACCGCTGGCGGGATCGCCCGTGCCTTGCCGATGTTGGGCCAGGCGCCGTTTCTGGTGGTGAATGGCGATGTGTATTGCGCATGGGATTTCCAGCGTGCGCACAGCGCTGCCGCGTGCCTGGCGCAGTCGGCGCTCGCCGCCTGGCTGGTGATGGTCCCCAACCCGGAGCACCATGCAGGCGGCGACTTCCGGATCACAAACGGATTCATCACCGATAAAAGCGTGGCAGGCGCCGGCGGCGCGTTCACCTTCAGTGGCATCGGCATCTACCGCCCGGTGCTATTCGCCGACATCCGGCAAGACGAGAAAGCGCCGCTAGCACCGCTGTTGCTGCGAGCCATGGCCGAGACGCGAGTCGCCGGCGAACTGTTCGATGGCGCCTGGACCGACGTCGGCACCCCGTCTCGCCTGCAGCAACTCGACGCCACGTTGCGCGTGGCGCGCATGGCGCGCGAACAGGCCTAAAATACGGCACATGCAAACCATCGACATCGTCCCTTTCGCCGCTCGACGCGCGCGCCTCATCGACGCCATGCGCGCCGCCGGCGGCGGTATCGCCATCATCCCCACCGCGGCGGAACAGCCACGCAACCGCGATACGCATTTCCCGTACCGGCATGACAGCTACGCCTACTACGTTTCGGGTTTCACCGAACCGCAAGCGGTCACGCTTTTGATTGCAGGCGCCGAAAGCAAATCCATACTGTTCTGCCGGCCAAAGCACGAGGAGCGCGAGATCTGGGACGGGTTCCGCTACGGCCCGGAGGCGGCACGCACGACCTTCGGCTATGACGAAACCTGGTCGATCGAGGAATTCGACAGCCGCCTGCCGACCCTGATGGCCGGCCAGGCCAACCTTTTCTACTCGGTAGGCTTCGACGCCGGCTTCGACGCGCGCGTGACCAATGCACTCAACACGGTGCGCAACATGGCGCGTTCCGGGCTATCGGCGCCGACGGTCATTCGCGATGTGCGCGCACTGCTCGACCCGATGCGCGTGGTCAAGGACCAAAGCGAGATCGCCATCATGCGCGCGGCGGCCGCGATTTCGAACGAGGCCCACAAACGCGCCATGCGCGCCACCCGGCCCGGGCGCCATGAATACGAAATCGAGGCGGAGTTGCTGCACGAATTCCGCCGCGGCGGCTCGGAGTATCCGGCCTATACCTCGATTGTTGCCGGCGGCGGCAACGCCTGCGTTCTGCACTACGTCCTGAACAACGCCGTCCTCAAGGATGGCGACCTGCTGTTGATCGACGCCGGCTGCGAACTCGCAAGCTACGCCAGCGACATCACCCGGACCTTCCCGGTCAATGGCCGCTTCAGCGGCCCGCAGCGCGACCTGTACGAACTGGTGCTGGCGGCCCAGACGGCGGCGGTTGCGGTGACGCAACCGGGTGCCCCCTACAACTTGCCGCATGAGGCCGCGGTCCGGGTCCTGGCGCAAGGAATGCTTGATTTGGGCTTGCTCAGCGGCTCGCTGGACGCCGCAATCGAACTGGGTGACAAGCGCGAAGGCGGATACTTCCGCTTCTATATGCATCGCACCGGGCATTGGCTCGGACTCGATGTGCACGACGCCGGCGACTACAAGCGCGGCGACGCCTGGTTGCCACTGGCGCCGGGCAACATGGTGACCATCGAGCCGGGGATCTACGTGCGGCCGGCGGCGGACGTCGACGAACGGTTCTGGAACATCGGTATCCGCATCGAGGATGACGCCCTGGTGACCATCGACGGCTGCGAGCTGATCACCGCGGCCTGCCCGAAAAGCGTGACCGACATCGAAGCGTGGATGCGCGCTTGAAGCCTTAAGTGAAAGCGGCGCCCATCCTGATTGCCGGCGCCGGACCGGTTGGCCTGGCGGCGGCAATCGCGTTGCAACGCAACGGACAGCAGCCGCTCCTGATCGATGCACGGGAGCGCGACGCCGGTGCCGCCGACCCACGGGCGATTGCCTTGTCGCACGGCAGTCGCCTGATTCTGGAACGCATCGGCGCCTGGGGCAACATCGCGGCCACGCCGATCCGCGCTATCGAAGTTTCGCAAGACGGCGGCTTCGGGCGCTCACACATCGCCGCCGCCGATCATGGTATCGAAGCACTTGGCTACGTGTGCCGGCTTGGCCACCTGACCACGGCCCTGACCGAGACCGCTCTCGCACTTGGTATCGAAATCCGTTTCGGCAGCGCGCTCGGGTGTGCCGGCACAGTGCCCGGCGGCATGCTGGCGGACGTGGCCGGCACGGCGGTCGAAACCTCGTTGCTGGTGCGCGCGGAAGGGACCGCGGCAGGGCAAGGCGCCAGCACCAGGGACTATCACCAGAGCGCGATCGTGAGCGAAGCCTGGTGCCCTCACGGACATCGATTCCGCGCGCATGAACGATTCACCCGCGAAGGCCCGCTCGCCCTCTTGCCACTCGAGACCGGCTTCTCGATCGTCTGGTGCATGCAAGCAGCGCGCGCGCTGCGACTGGCAGAGCTGCCGGCTGCGGATTTCATCGCGCTCTTGCAACAGGCGACCCGCTTCGCACCATACCAATGGTCGCGGGTGGCCGAACGCCGCACCTATCCGCTGGCGCTGGTGCGGCGCAGCGCCGACTCGGCAGCACGCGAGACCGCGCTTGGCAACGCAGCGCAGTCCCTGCATCCGGTGGCCGGCCAGGGCTTCAATCTCGGATTGCGTGATGCCTTCGAGCTTGCGCTGGCGCTGGACGACGACGTAAGCGATAGCGCGCTCGCCCTCTGGCGCGATCGGCGGCGCCTGGATCGCGACGCGATGGTCAGCATGACGGACCGCTACGTTTCCCTTTTCTCCAACGACTTAGCGCCGCTGCGAATGGCGCGCGGCCTGGGGCTCACGCTGGTCGATCTTCTGCCACCGCTGCGCGCCATGGTAGCCAGGCGCATGATGTTCGGCATCCGCTGAAGTCGCGTCCGCATTCACCCCGACGGAGGCGCGCGATACGAGCCGCGGGCACGGGCGGCAAGGAATGATCTCGGCGTATATAATCCGCGCCCGCGCTCAAAAAATGAGCAATCGATTCCGGATCACCGCCCCGTGAAAATCGGCCCGCACATTCTTCCAAACAATCTGTTCGTGGCACCGATGGCGGGTGTCACCGACCGGCCGTTCCGCATGCTGTGTCGCCGCCTGGGCGCCGGTTACGCAGTGTCCGAGATGATCGCCTCCAATACCGCGCTTTACGCCAGCCGCAAGTCGCAACGACGCATGGACCACAGCGGCGAAGCGGCGCCGATCGCGGTGCAGATCGCCGGCGCCGAGCCGGCGATGATGGCCCGGGCCGCACGGGTCAACGTCGCCCAGGGCGCGCAGATCATCGACATCAACATGGGCTGCCCGGCCAAGAAAGTTTGCAACAAGTGGGCAGGCTCGGCCCTGCTGGTCAACGAGAACCTGGTCGCCGCCATTCTTGACGCCGTCGTGGCCGCCGTCGACGTACCGGTGACGCTCAAGTTTCGCACCGGCTGGGACCCCGAACATCGCAACGCCGTGCGCGTGGCGCA
>JAYTDE010000617.1:0-2359 GCA_043736195.1 Burkholderiales bacterium
GTCGATGAAAAAATAGTGCCGCGGCCGCTTGAATGCGGCCAGGTCCGCGCTCTTCAGACAGAACTCGTCGAGCATCGCCGGCGTCAGCGCAGGGTCGCGGCGCACGATCGCCGCGCACACCGCCTGACCCCACTTGGCGCTCGGCAGGCCCACCGCCGCGGCATTGGCGATGCCCGGGTGCTTGAACAACACGTTTTCGATCTCCGAAGGATGAATGTTCTCGCCGCCGCTCTTGATGGTGTGGTCCATGCGCCCCATCACGGTGATGAAGCCTTCTTCATCGACGAAGGCCGCGTCACCGGAGCAGAACCAGCCCTGCACGAAGGCCGCCGCGGTGCGCTCAGGCAGCCCCAGGTATTCACTGAAGAGGCTGGGCCCGCGGGTGATCAGTTGCCCGATCTCGCCTGCATTGCACAGGTCTTCCGGCTCGCGGCTGTCGGTGCGGATCACCCGCACATCCATGTTGACCGCCGCACGGCCAACGCTGCCCAGCTTGCCCGGATGCATGCGGTAATCGCAGGTGGTGACCGCCAGCGCCTCGGTCGAACCGTAGATGTTGGCGAAGTATTGAGGGAACAGCGCCATGCACTTGCGCGTGACATCGTCGGCCAGCGTCTGCCCGCCGTAGAAGCCGCAGCGCAGGGTAGTGAGATCGTATTTCGACAAATCAGCCGCCGCCAGCATCACCATCTGGGTCGGCACCCCATGCAGGGTCGTGATGCGCTCGCTGCCCACCAGCGACAATGTTTCATCGACATCGAAACCGCGTGTCAGCACATTGGTGCCGCCCAGCTGCACGAAGGGCACGAACTGGATCTGCAGCTGCGCGATGTGGAACAAGGGCTTGTTGTTGAGGATCACGTCGTCGTGGCGAAAGCCGCATTCCAGCGCCATCGACATGCTGCCCATGTTTTCGGCCAGGTGCGAGCGCACCACGCCCTTGGGCCGGCCGGTGGTGCCGGAGGTGTACATGATGAAGGCAGGGTCGAACCAGCCGACTTGGGCCTCGGGCTCGCTGTCGGCGCCCGGCGCGATAAAGGTCTCGAACGCAATCTCGCCACCTTCGGGCTTGTCACCGATGTAGATCAGCTTCTCGACTGTCAGATCAGCCTTGATCATGGCCACCGGCGCGCGCAATGCTTCTTCAAACACCAGCATGCGCGCCTTCGAGTCGTCTACGATGTACTTGACTTCGCCCCCCGCCAGCCGGTAATTGATCGGCACCGGCACCGCGCCGATTTTCATCAGCGCATAAAAACCGGTGACCTGCTCGGGCAGGTTGTAGGTAAGAAAGGCGACACGGTCACCCTTGCCAATGCCCGCCGCACGGAACGCATGCGCGGTCTTGTTGACCAGGCGGTTCCACTGCGAATAAGTCCAGCGCCGCCCCTCGAACACCAGCGCGGTCTTGTGCGGCCACTTGAAGGCGGCTTGCGTGAGGTTGGCGGCTAGGTTCATCGTGCGTTACCCTGGCTTTTCATTTCATGAATCGGTGGAATTATAGGCAGGTCGAATCGGCGCCGATTACCGCATGGCTGAGGCGAACGCCGATTGCGCCCGTACCAGCAATAGTCCTGGGCACTCGATCACGGGATCAACCGCATCTTTCCATGACCAGGTGTTGTCGTGCAAACGCAGTGTTTCCCATGCCTCGTCAGGGAGTGCCACCGGCTGCGATGTGGATGGTTCAATGATCCAGGTCGAGTGCTCTGGATCGGCGCGCAGTGCGTACGCACCGCTGCCGGAACTCGTTTCGGGCGCCGCGCGCCAATGCGTGAAACGCACGTCGCAGCCCATCACCACGGTCGCTGGTTCACCCGTTATCCAGCGCGGGACGCCACCGAACCAGGCGAATGCAAGACAGCCAGCGCCGGAATGCGTGCCGCTACGCACGCGCAGCGCCGGAATCCAGGCATAGCCACCGGTTTTCCAGGTGCTGCCGTTCAGGCTCAGGTCGCCGTCCAGAATCAGGAACTCTTCCGGTACCGCGTAATGCCCGGCGCCGGGGCGCGCCCAGCCGGCGGGGAAGCGCACAAAGGCGCGAAAGGCCTGATCGTGTAGCTTTGGCAGGCGCGCCAGTTCGACCGGCCCATTGCTGCCTGGCATCGGCGCGCTGCGCCATTCGAGCGCGTCGAAAGGGACGATCGCCATCGACTCAAGCCGCAGGCAGGCGAATCTCGGTGACGCAGTCGGAGGCGACGCGTTCACCGTTCATCAGGCGCTGCGCCAACACCACGATGTGGCCACCTTCGACTGCGCGAACTGCGGTGACTTCACCGACGGCGCGCAGGGTGTCGCCGGCGAAGGCCATCGATTTCATCTTGAACGACGGTTTGGTGATGAAGGCGCGCGGGCCGGC
>JAYTDE010000618.1:0-2639 GCA_043736195.1 Burkholderiales bacterium
ATGGGGTCATGTTCAGGTGGCTCCAGAAGGGTTCTGCGCAGCGGACTGATGGTCGACACGTTCGGTTCGCGGCCTTGGGTTCAGGATGTCCTGCCAGTCCACCCGTACCGCCTTGTGCTGTCGAATGTTAACCGCAATGCCATGGACGACGGCGCCGACCGCGCCAGCCGGCACCTGGCTTTGGTTTGATCGGGCCTGATCCGGCCCTCAAGAAAATCGCTTCAAACCCTCTACATCAAGCACCCGCACCCCGCCATATTCGACCTTGAGCAGCCCGGCCTTTTCCAGCACCTGCAGGGCCTGATTGGCGCGCTGGCGCGATACCCCCGAAAGCAGGCCGATCTCCTCTTGCGATAACTGCAACTGGCTGGTGGTGCCCGGATAGAGCAAGGGGTTGAACAGTTGCGCCAGGGCGCGTGCCACCCGCGCGTCGGGCTCCAGCAGTCGGTCGTTCTCGACAATGGCGATGAACTGACCCAGGCGCTCGTTGATCTGGTGCAACAGGAAGCGGTTGAAGCCGATGCTGCTATCGAGCAGGCGCAGGAAGGCAGCGCGCGGCAGATAAGCGATATGCGAGTCGCGTACCGCCACTACATCGTAGAGCCGGGTCTGCGGGTACTTGAGCAGCGAGCCTTCGCCGAACCAGCCGCCGGAAGGCAGGCCGGTAAAGGTGATCGGCTTGCCTTGCGGTGAAAGGCTGCTCATCTTGACCAAGCCATCGATGACGCCGATCCAGGCGTCGACGGGTTCGCCCTTGCGGCACACATAGGCGCCGGCACCGACCTTTTTCTCGGCGATGGCATCAACCGCGGTGGACAGCTCCGCGACGCTTAGGGTTTTCCCCCAGGCGCTGGCTTGTAGAGCTGACAACAGGCTTAACATGCAAGATTGGCGTAAGAATTTCCGCGTGCGATTGTCTGCCGGATGACAGCCGATCAAGACGGCGAGCCCCTATGATACGTGGCTGGCCGCCGTACCATGCAGTACCATGCAGTGCCAGCTTGGCGGGTTTCAACCTACCGCCAGAAGCGGGCCAAAAGCGCCGCAGAGCAGGTTTAGAATGCCCCGTAAAGAGTGGCACAATCGAACGTCGGGAAGCGCACTGCAAGCGCGCCGGTGATCAGGAGACAAACAATGAACGGCCTGCCCCCGGCGACTGCGGATACTTTTCCGCGCCTGCTAGCGCACCACGCTATAGCGCGCGCAGAGCGTCCGGCTATCCGTGAGAAAGACCTCGGCATCTGGCAAACCTGGAATTGGCGCCAGGTGGCCGCCGAGGTGCGCGCATTGGCCTGCGGACTTGCCACCCAGGGGCTCAAGCGCGGCGATCATGTGGCGATCATCGGTGCCAACCGCCCCTGGGTGACCTGGGCCACGGCCGCGGCGCAATCGCTGGGCGCGATTCCGGTCGGCCTGTATCAGGACGCAACCGCACCCGAACTGGTCTACGTGTTTCAGAACGCCGAGATTCGCCACGCTATCGTCGAGGACCAGGAACAGGTCGACAAGGTACTGGAAATCAAGGAGCAGGCTGGCCAGATCGCCCACGTCTTTTACGACGACCCGCGCGGCCTGCGGCACTACACCCAGCCCGAGCTGATGGCCCTGACGCGCCTGAAGGAACTCGGGCGCGAATTCGATGCTGCCAACGCGGGGTTCTTCGACGCCGAAGTCGCCAAGGGCCGACCGGGCGACGCCGCGGCGATGTTCTACACCTCGGGCACCACGGGCAATCCGAAAGGCGTGGTGCATACCTATGCCGCGTTGATCGACCGCGCGCGCGCCGGTTGCGAACTGGAGCGCCTGACCGATGCCGAGGAAGTGCTGGCCTACTTGCCGCCGGCGTGGATCGGGCAGAACATTTTTTCCTACGCGCAGGCACTGGTCGCCGGCTTTTGCGTCAATTGCCCCGAAGCAGCCGGTACCGTCACCGTCGACATGCGCGAAATCGGGCCGACCTATTATTTCGCGCCACCGCGGGTGTATGAAAACCTGCTGACCTCGGTGACCATCCGCATGGAAGATGCCGGCAGCCTCAAGCGCGGCATGTTCAAATTTTTCATGGGTGTGGCCGAGCGCGTCGGCGGCCGCCTGCTTGACGGTGCGCCGGTATCCCTCACCGATCGCATGCTCTACGCGATCGGCGATTTGTGCACCTACGGGCCGCTGCGCAATGCGCTCGGCATGAGTCGGGTGCGCGTGGCCTATACGGCGGGCGAGGCGATCGGGCCCGACCTGTTCCGCTTTTATCGTTCGCTCGGCATCAACTTAAAGCAGCTCTATGGCTCCACCGAAACTGCGGTGTTCGTCTGCGTACAGCCCGACGGCCAGGTCAGCGCCGACACGGTCGGGCCGCCGATCGCGGGCGTGGAGTTGAAGATCGCGGAGAACGGTGAACTGATGATCAAGTCGCCGGGGCTTTTGAAGGAGTATTACAAGAACCCGGGCGCGACTGCCGAAGTGCTGACCAATGACGGCTGGTATCACAGCGGCGACGCCGGTTTTCTGGATGCGCAGGGGCACTTGCGCATCATCGATCGCGCCAAGGATGTGGGGCGGCTCGCCAATGGTGCGATGTTCGCGCCCAAGTACATCGAAAACAAGCTCAAGTTCTTCCCCTTCATCAAGGAAGCGGTGGC
>JAYTDE010000619.1:0-2760 GCA_043736195.1 Burkholderiales bacterium
ATTCACCGTCGGTGACCATGTTGGTGGCGGCTTCGGCGTGCAGGAATACTGCGTGATCGAGGCTGCGGGCATTGGCCGCGGCGAACTGAACAAGATTGATCTTGCCATGGGCACCCTGCCACAATGGCTCAACGCCCTGGGAATGCCGGGCATGACGGGCTACTTCGGGCTGCTCGAGTCCGGGCAGCCGCGGGCGGGCGAAACGGTGCTCGTGTCGGGAGCCGCCGGCGCGGTCGGTCAAACGGTCGGCCAGGTCGCGAAGATCAAGGGGTGCCGGGTGATCGGTATCGCCGGCGGCGCCGACAAGTGCAAATTCGTGGTGAATGAACTGGGCTTCGACGCCTGCATCGATTACAAGGCCGGCTTGGTGCGCGACGGCCTTAAACAGCACTGCCCGAACGGTGTCGACGTCTATTTTGACAACGTCGGCGGCGAGATCCTCGATGCGGTACTCACGCGCATAAACCGGCGCGCCCGCGTCGTGATCTGCGGCGCTATTTCGCAATACAACAATACGACACCGGTGAAAGGCCCGTCGAACTATCTTTCCCTGCTGGTCAACCGCGCGCGTATGGAAGGCATCGTCGTATTCGACTGGGCTGACCGCTACGCCGAGGCGGTCAGTCAGATCGCCCAATGGATGCGCGACGGCAAATTCAGATCGCGTGAAGATGTGGTCGACGGCTTGGGCAATTTTCCGGCTACCCTGAACCTGCTCTTCTCCGGCGGCAACTTCGGCAAGCTGGTGCTGAAAGTCGCCGATGCCTGAAAACCGGACGCGCAGCGACAATCAGGTATGCAGCCTGCCGGACGGCGGCGTCGACCGCGTTCCTGCCGCTGCTCGTCCCTGAAAGCCAGCCTTGGCTACCGACCCCGACTACAACCCGCTGATCAGCGCGGACGCCTGCAGGGTCTGGCTCAACGCGCTACCGAAGGCGGACCCGCAAGCCTTGGTAATCGCAATCAGCGAAGCCTTGGGCGACCTGCCCAGTCGCGGCGGAATGGATGCGCTGAAGGTCCTGGAGGTCCTGCGTCCGCCCGTGCTTCAGTACCTGGAAACCCTGGCCTCCAGATATGCCGACAAGCATTTGCCGCTAATGCCCGCGCAGGCCACCGCGCTGACGGCAAGTGACAGCCTGACGCGTCGCCTGGCCGAAGCCTGCGCAGACAGCATTCCGGCGAGCCTGGCTGCCACCGACGAGTATCGGAAATTCGCTGCCTTGCTGCATCAGCGCACCGTGTTCTGGTCGGTCCAGGGGATGATGGCTCACCTGCGCGCGCGTCAGCGGGTGCCCGACGATCTGTGGAACATCGCTCGCAACACGCTGACCAGCGCCGAGCGCGCCGGCCTGACCAACAAGGCGGTGCGTGACTCATTGCAAGCCGACGGCAAAAGCAGTGTCGCCGCTACCTATGGGCGCGGCCTGCTGCTGCATCTTTGCGGCGCCCGCTCAATGTCCGGTCGGGAGTTCGAGTACACCTGCCAGATCGCCAGCTTTTTCGAGCGCAAGCTGGCGCTCCGGGTGCAAGCGGTTGGTTCTGGCGACATCGACCAGTCTGCCGCCACATCTGCGGATTCCGCCAAGCTGAAAATCGTTCGCATGGGCGAATTGGAGCATGTGCTCGATGTCACTGCGCTGGCGCAAAGCGTTGGCGGACGGCTCGCCATGCTCAACCGCGGCAGCATGATCGAGAGCCCGACGCTGACACCGCCATCACCGGTGCCGGTACTGCGTTCGCTTTTCGGCAAGCTCTACGGAGCCTGGTGTACACGCATCAATCTGCGACGCTTCCCGCGACGGCGCCGCACTGAAACGATTTTTTGCGCGATCGATCCCGAACTGATCTACGGCCTGATGAAACGGCGGCGCTATGCGCCACCACCACCGCCCAAGGTATACAACCATGTCGAGGTGGCGAATATCTTCCTGGGCGCCGGCGAAGTGCCGTTCAAGGAGCAAAAGCCCACGTCCGAATCATGGCAACAGGTTTTGGGCCTGCTCGACTGCTGGCAGATGCTGGAGGAAAGCGCGACCGGCCTCTCCATGCAACGTGGCGTCGGCGCCGGCAATGCGCGTGTCAGGCGCGGCCAATTGGCCGCCATCCGCCATGGCACTGAGGGCACAGCCATGGTCGGAGAAATCCGCTGGGCGGAAGAAACCGGCGACGGACGGATAGAGGTCGGACTGGAAATGTTGCCAGGCTTGGCGCGCGCCGGCGCGGTGCGCTATTTGGAGGCTACGGCGATCCTGCAGGCCTCCGGCAGATCGCCGAGCGCCGCGGCACTGATCATCGACAACTTCAAGCGTGCGCGAACCGGCGCGCGCGCCGACAAAGTGCCCGAGCGCGGCGCCCCGCACGGTCCGGCAAACCCGTTTGACGCGCCTGCCGCCTTGCCTGCCATCGATGAGCAGATGCTGACCAACACCGGGGCCAATCCGACGTTGCGCAACTACAGCGAGCACGCTTCAATACTATTGCCGGTTGGATGGGCGCGCGAAGGCAATGTTATTGAATTCATCGATGGTCCTACGTCGATGAGGCTACGGCTGCGCACGCTGGTCGCGCGCCACGGGGAATTCGAGCGCATGCTGTTTGATATTGCCTTGTGAGCGTCCCGGCTCGCCGCATGGCGACCGTTCCTCTTCGATACGGGGCAGGAAAACCCGCGACGGCGCGGCGCTTGCTTGTGCGCACTTGCGAGAGCATCATCGTAGCCGAACAAAAACCGGCCAGCTTGCGCGGTGCCGCCGCGCCACC
>JAYTDE010000620.1:0-2613 GCA_043736195.1 Burkholderiales bacterium
GACCTGTTGGTGCGTCCGCGCGACGAGAGTGAAGTGATGCGCGTCGCGGCCGCCTGCGCCAAACTGCGCGTGCCGCTTACCGTGCGTGGTGGCGGCACCGGCAACTATGGCCAGTGCGTGCCGCTGGAAGGCGGCGTCATTCTCGACATCACCGGGCTTGATCGCGTGCTGTCCATCAAGCCCGGCCATGTGCTGTGCGAGGCCGGCATCATGATCATGGAGCTCGAGCGCGCGGTGCGTGCAAGTGGCCAGGAAACGCTGATGTATCCCTCGACGCGCGACATCGCGACCATCGGCGGTTTCATCGCCGGCGGCTACGCCGGTGTCGGCTCGATTCGCAACGGCATTCTCAAGGATGCCGGCAACGTCAGCCTGATTCGCGTGATCACCATGGAAGAAACGCCGCGCGTGATCGAACTTGAGGGCGCGGAGATTCAGAAGGTGCATCACGCCTTCGGCACCAACGGCATCATCACGCGCCTGGAACTGGCCTTGAAACCGGCGGTCGACTGGCTGCATCACATCATGCTTTTTCCCGACTATGGCAGCGCGCTTCGCTTCGGCATGGCCGCCAGCGCCGCCATCGACGCGTTCCTCTTGACCACGGTGGAGCACCGCTTCGCGCGTTTCTATGGCGTCTTTGGCGAGCGGTTTCCAGCGGACCGCGATGCCATGTTCGCCATGGTCAACCCCGCGCAGATGGCGGAGTATCGCGCGCTGGCGGCGCGCTTCGGCGGCGTCGAGACGCTCTGCATGAACGAAATGGCGGTGCGCGCGGCGCAATTGCCGCCGGCCTTCGAGTGCGCCTACAACCACACCACGCTGATGGCGCTCAGGCACGATCGCACCTTCACCTATCTGCAGATCGCGCATGCGTCACCGTTTGACCCGGCGCTGGTGGCGCGCCAGATGGAGCGCTATGGCGAAGAGCTTTACTTTCACCATGAATTCGCCCGCCAGTACGGGGAACAAGCGGTATTCGGCCTGCCGCTGGTGACTTATTTCGACCGCGAGCGGCTGTATGAAATCATGGCTGAATTCGAGGCCGACGGCTGTCTGGTTTTCGATCCGCATGTGTACACTATCGAGGATGGCGGCATGAAGCAGATCGATCAGTCGCAGATCGAATTCAAGCGCATCGCCGATCCGCATGGCTTGATGAACCCCGGGAAAACCCGCGGCTGGACGCCGGATATGGCCCAGCCCTGAGTGCCGATTTTTTTGCTTTGACTTGAAGGAGACGGGAATGAAACGCATGCTTTTGGTAGCCGCCGCTTTGCTTGCTTGCCAGGCCGCGTGGGCGCAGGAAAAAGTGGTGTTCTCCAGCAACTGGAAAGCGCAGGCCGGGCATGGCGGCTTCTACCAGGCCCTGGCCGATGGTACTTACAAGCGCCTCGGACTGGACGTCGAGATCGTGCAGGGCGGGCCGCAGGTGAACAACCGGCCCTTGCTGGCGGCCGGGCGCATCGATTTTTTGATGGCCGGCAACCTGCTGTTGTCGTTTGACAATGTGAAGAACGGCGTGCCGACGGTGGTGGTGGGGGCGATCTTCCAGAAGGATCCGCAGGTGCTGATCTCGCATCCCGGGCAGGGCATGGACCGCTGGGACGACCTGAAAAAGGCGCAGACCGTTTTCATCTCCAAGGACGGCCAGTTCAGCTTCTGGCAGTGGCTCAAGGCCGACCATGGTTTTCGTGACGAGCAGTTGAAGCCCTACGGATTCAATGCAGGCCCCTTCCTGGCCGACAAGAAGTCGGTGCAGCAGGGTTACGGCATCTCCGAGCCGATCTCGATTCGCAAGCAGGCCGGCTTCGATCCGGTGGTGCACCTGCTGGCCGACCAGGGCTTCTCGACCTACTCGACGACTGTAGAGACACGCTGGGATCTGGTGCGCAACAAGCCCGAGACGGTACGCAAGTTCATGGAAGGCTCGATCATTGGCTGGTACAACTACCTGTACGGCAATCGCAAGCCGGCCGACGAATTGATCAAGAAGGCCAACCCGGAAGCCAACGATGAACTGATCGAGGCCTCGATCGCGCTGATCAAGAAGCTCGGCATTGTCGATACCGGTGATGCGCTGACCATGGGCATCGGTGCGATGTCGGAGGTGCGCATCAAGGATTTTTACGACAAGATGGTCAAGGCTGGCCTGTACAAGGCGGGCGATGTCGACCTGTCGAAAGTGGCGACCACCCAGTTCGTCAACAAGAAGGTCGGCATGGATGTGAAGCAGAAGCTGGGCGTCAGGTAGACGCATTGGCCAAAGGCGCGGTGCCGTCGGTGCGGCAAATCGAGTGCCGCGCCGGCTGCGGCGCCTGTTGCATCGCGCCCTCGATCACCAGTCCGATTCCGGGCATGCCCGCAGGCAAGCCGGCCGGGGTGCGCTGTATTCAGCTGACAGCCGACTATCGCTGCGCAATCTTCGGCTCACCACTGCGGCCTGCCTGCTGCGGCGGCTTGCAGCCGACACTTGAGATGTGTGGCGCGGATCGAGGGCAGGCCCTGACTTGGCTTCTGCAACTCGATCTGGATACCCGGCCTTGACAGGAGGCCGCGACCTGATTGGTCATGCGGCCCGCATTGGAACGCGCCCGAAAACCGCGTGACTCG
>JAYTDE010000621.1:0-2968 GCA_043736195.1 Burkholderiales bacterium
GAATTGTCGATGTCGGTGCCGGTGCGGCCGGACGGCCGGCTGGCGGCGCCGCTGGTGGAAGACCTGCTGGCGCAAGGCAAGAACCCCACCACGCTGGCACGCGATATCGAGCAGGCGCTGGCGAAATTCATTCGCGATCCCGTGGTCACAGTCATCGTGGGCGGCTTCGTGGGCCCCTATAGCGAGCAGATTCGCGTCGTCGGCGAAGCGGCCAAGCCGCAGGCACTGCCCTACAAGCAGAAAATGACCTTGCTCGATGTGATGATCGCGGTCGGCGGGATTACCGATTTTGCGGACGGCAATCGTGCCTCTATTCTGCGTACCAGCGACGGCAACAAGCAATACAGTGTGAAACTTAGGGATCTGATCAAGCGCGGCGACTTTTCGGCCAATGTCGACATGAAGCCGGGCGATATCCTGATCATCCCGCAAAGCTGGTTCTGATCCCGGCAGGGCCGGCAAGCATCGCCTGGCTGGTCGGGCGGCGCGCCAACCGGACGGAAAAGACGACACCAACATGGATGAGATCCTAAGGCAGGTCAAGGCGGTCATGCGTTCCATGTGGCGCCACCGCCACCTGGCCATGATCGTGACCTGGATCGCCGGTGCGATTGGCGCCGGCGTAGTCATGTCGGTACCCGACAAGTACGAAGCTTCAGCGCGTATTTATGTCGATACCCAGTCGATCCTGCAGCCCCTGATGGCAGGGCTTGCCGTGCAGCCCAATGTCGAGCAGCAGGTCATGATGTTGAGCCGCACTCTGCTGAGCCGGCCCAATCTGGAAAAGCTGGTGCGCATGGCCGACCTCGATCTGGGCAGCAAGAACAAGGCGGCGCAGGATGAACTGATTGACGGATTGGCCAAGCAAATCCAGGTGAAAGGAACTGCGCGGGACAATCTCTACACCCTGGCCTACCGCGATTCCAAGCCGGAGCAGGCCAAACGCGTGGTGCAGGCGCTGACCTCGATCTTTGTGGAGTCGAGTCTGGGCGACAAGCGCAAGGATTCCGACACCGCCAAGAAATTCATCGACGACCAGATTCGCGGTTACGAAAAAAGGCTGGAGGAAGCCGAGGCGCGCCTCAAGGAATTCCGCTTGCGCAACCTCGATCTGCAAACCGCCGACGGCAAGGGCGGGGTGGATCGGCTGGGGGATATCGGCAATCAGTTGAACGCCGCCAAGCTGGCCCTGCGCGAGGCGGAAAACTCGCGTGACGCGCTCAAGAAGCAGCTCGCCGGCGAGGATGCCGGGACTACCAGCGAAGCTCCCGTGGCCGGTTCACCTTCATCACCCACTCCGGAAATCGATGCTCGTATCGATGCCATGAAGCGCAACCTCGATACCCTCTTGCAACGCTTCACCGAGCAGCATCCGGACGTGACCGGTGCGCGCCGTGTGCTCAAGGAATTGGAGGAGCAGCGGGCCAAGGAGATCGCGGCCATCAAGAAGGTGGTTCCCGGCAAGCCGTCATTGATCGTAAGCAGCAACCCGGTGTTTCAGAAGCTGAAAATCGCCCTGGGTGAAAACGAAGCCACTGTGGCCTCGCTGCGCGCGCGGGTGGCGGAGTATGACTCGCGCTATGCCAAGGTCAAGGAGTCTCTCAAGCTGGCGCCGCAACTCGAAGCTGAATTCGCGCAGTTGAATCGCGACTACGACATCAACAAGAAAAATTTCGAGAGCCTGGTATCGCGGCGCGAATCGGCCAGCATGACCGGTGAGCTGGGATCGACCTCGGGCGTGGCCGACTTTCGCCTGATCGACCCGCCACGGGTTGAGCCCAAGCCGGTGGCGCCCAATCGGCTGGCGCTCTTGCCGGGCGGCCTGGTATTCGGCTTGATCGCCGGGCTCCTGGCCAGCTTTGTCGCCGCGCAGGTGCGCCCGGTGTTTCATGATGGCAGGACCTTGCGTGAGGTGAGTGGCTTGCCGTTGCTGGGCATGGTCTCGATCAGCCTGACGCCGGAAGACCGGCGCAAGGAACGGCGCAGCCTGTTGCGTTTCGTCGGTGCGCTGGCGGTGCTTTTCACGCTGTACGGCATCGGTGTGGCCGTGCTTTACATCAAGCTGCAAGCCGCTGTCTGAGGTGGATCGATGAGCCTAATTGAACAGGCGGCAAAGCGCCTGGCACAACTGCGCCAGGCGGGGGTTGAATTTCCGGCCGAAGACGCGGCGCCATCGCCGCATCGGCCCGCGGCCTATGTCGCGCCCGCGCCTCTCCCCGGACCAGTATCTCAAGCGGTGCCGGCGGGCGGGATGGATGATGCCGCCAATCACCAGCGTCTGGTTGACGCGTTCAAGAAGGCTTCGACGGCGCCGGAGGCGGCCGTTGCTTCGGTGCCGCCCGGGGCGTTCGTTGCTTCGGTGCCGCCCGGGGCGGTCGTTGCTTCAGCGCCGCCCGAGCCTGCGCTCTCCACGGCAGCGCCATTGGCGCCGCAAGCCGGCTCGAAACTAGTCTTCATCGACCTGATGGCGCTTGACGCCAAGCACATGATCACACCCGATCAGCCGAAATCCCGCATCTCTGAAGAGTATCGCCTGATCAAGCGTCCCTTGATCGCCAATGCCATGGGGCGCGGCGCGGCCCCGGTGGCCAATGGCAACCTGATCATGGTGACCAGCGCCTTGCCGCGCGAAGGCAAGAGCTACACCGCTGTGAACCTGGCGATCAGCATCGCCGCCGAACTCGACAAGACAGTGCTTTTGGTCGATGCCGACGTCGCCCGTCCTTCAGTGCTCAATGTATTGGGCTTGGCCCCGGGCCCGGGTTTGCTCGATCTGCTGGCGGGCGACCAGGTTAGCTTGTCGGACGTCCTGTTGCGCACCAACATCGAAAAACTCACTCTGCTGCCCAGCGGCACGCCGCGCAAGGGCGCGACCGAAATGATCGCCAGCGATGCCATGGTGCGCCTGGTGCGCGAAATGGCCGACCGCTATCCCGACCGCATCATCATTTTCGATTCGCCCCCGCTG
>JAYTDE010000622.1:0-2599 GCA_043736195.1 Burkholderiales bacterium
CCGCTGTGGGCGCAGCACCTTTCCCGCAGCGAGCGCGGACAGAAACTCCGCCAGTGGCAGCACCGTTACAGTGCCATCCTGGAAGCGGCGCTCTCCCAAGTAGACACCCCAGGCTGACGCAACGATGCCCGCTGCATGCAGGTCCGAAAGCGGGCGGGCGAACTCCGGCCTCCAGCGCGCCGTCGCCTTCACCTCGATACCGACCGTCGCGCCCGCACGTCGCCAGATGAAATCTACCTCGGTGCCGCTGGGTGTGCGGTAGTAGGCCAGTTCTCCACCGCAGGCCGCATAGGCGATATGCGCCTGAAGCTCGTGAAACACCAGGGTTTCCAGCAGCGTGCCGCGTTCGGCGGCATCGAGCGGTTCGCGCAAGCGATGCGTGAGCGCGCGCACCACACCGGGATCGAACAGATAAAACTTCGGATGTTGGGCCTCTTTAACTTTCGCCCGCGGTCGCCACGCCGGCAGCCAGGCCCCCAGCAGGGTATCGGTCAGCACCTCGAAATAGCCCTGGATGGTCGGCCGGGCGACGGCTGCGTCACGCGACAGCGCAGCCACATTGGTCACCTGGCCATTGGCCAGTGCCGCAATTTCCAGGAAACGATTGAACGATTCGAGCGAGCGCACCAGCGCTTCGGCCCGAATCTCCTGCGCGAAATAAGTTTCGACATAAGCTTCGAGCAGATCGACTCGGTCGGCGCTGCCACGCGCCGCGCGCACCAGCGGCAGCATGCCGAAGCGCAGTGCATCGTCCACAGAAGGCGGCCGCGCTCCCAGCTCGGCCATGGTCATGGGCGCCATATTGCGCATTACGACGCGGCCTGCCAACAGGTTCACGTCGGCGCGCCGCAGGCGGCGTGCAGAGGAACCCGTCAATGCGAAACGCCAGCGTCCCGGCGCACCCGAAAGCGCATCGTGAATTTCGTTCATCAGCGAAGGCAGCTTCTGAATTTCGTCGACCACCACCCACGCGCCACGCGGCAACGCGTCGATCTCCTGGCGAAAAGCCTGCGGGTCGCGCATCAGACGCAGCATCTCGCGATCCAGCAGCAGGTTGACCCAGTGCGCCTTCGGCAACATCGCACGCAGCCAGGTCGTTTTGCCTGTACCGCGTGGGCCGAGAAGCAGAAACGAGCGCTTTGGTAGTGGTAATAGACGTGTATACATCGCCAGCATTATGACGGTAAAAATGCTGGCAGGCTATACAGAATTACTGCCTTACATGTGTCACAGCGCCGGCAGCGACAAGCCTGCGCACCGCGACAGGGGGAAAGGCTGGACCTCGCGGAATTGGCTCACGGTGCGGGATCATGGGACTGCGTTTGAATTGAATTTGCTTGAGATCGACGTGCACCCGGAATCGGCTGCTTTTCGGCTGGCGAAATTCACCGCGTACCAGAAGCTTTGCAGCGGGAACCCTCGATTCGATTACTGCTTTTGGCGCTATAAGTTGGATATTGCGCCAATAAATGGCGCGTTTCTTTGACAAATCGCGCCATACGGGGTAAAGTATTGGCGTAAAAAGCCATTTACGCGCCAATAAGACTAACCCATGCCAAAAGTACTTTCTGACGACCTGAACGCGCGAATAGTAGGCGAGATTGCCCGGTATCCGCATGGAGCGGCTATCGACGACCTGCACGTTGCGCTGTTTGCCAGTGCCAGCCGCCGCACCTTGCAGCGCCGCTTGAGCGACCTTGTTTGGCAACAAAAGATCGCCCGGATCGGCCGGGGGCGAGGCCTGCGCTACCGCCTGCCCCGAATCATCGAAGTCGGCGTCGCCGCACCCATTCAATTGACCGACAGGGTCAGCGCCGACGTTTACGTTCCCATTTCGCCCGAAGCGGAGGAAACCCGGGCCTACGTCCGGCAACCCGTTCAGGGCCGCAAGCCAGTCGGCTACGACCGCGACTTTCTTGCGAAGTATCAACCGGGCGAAACCCGTTATCTGCCGCTGGAAATCCGCGAGCACCTGCACAACATCGGCCGCTCACCCGGTGGCGCACGGGCGGCGGGCACCTACGCACGCGACATTCTGGGGCGCCTGCTGATCGACCTGTCGTGGGCATCGAGCCGGCTCGAAGGCAATACCTACACCCGGCTCGACACGCAGAACCTGATCGAACTGGGCCAGGCCGCCGCGGGCAAGGATCGCCGCGATGCGCAGATGATCCTGAACCACAAAGCCGCGATCGAGTTGCTGGTGGAGCAGGTCGAGGACATCGGCTTCAACACGTATACCTTCTTCAACCTGCACGCACTGCTGTCGGATAACTTGCTCGCCGACCCGAGCGAGAGCGGGCGGTTGCGCCGGCGCATCGTAGAAGTGAGCGGCACCGTGTTTCACCCGCTGGGTATCCCGCAGCAGATCGATGCGCATTTCCGCATGATTCTTGAAAAGGCCGGCGCCATCGACGACCCGTTTGAGCAAGCCTTTTTTGTCATGGTGCACATCCCCTACCTGCAACCGTTCGTGGACGTGAACAAGCGAGTATCGCGACTGGGTGCCAACATTCCGCTGATCCGCAACAACCTGTGCCCGCTATCCTTCATCGACGTGCCCGAACGAGCCTATGTCGAAGGTACCATCGGCGTCTAT
>JAYTDE010000623.1:0-1993 GCA_043736195.1 Burkholderiales bacterium
GCGCCGCGGAAATCCGCTTCGAGTTCCTGGATGATCTTGCCGTTGCCGCGCACCGGACCGTCGAGGCGCTGCAGATTGCAGTTGACGATGAAAACGAGATTATCGAGTTTCTCCCGTACCGCCATGCCGATCGCGCCCAACGACTCGGGCTCATCCATCTCTCCATCGCCGCAGAAAACCCAGACTTTCCGGTTTTCCGTGTTTGCGAGGCCTCTTGCATGCATATATTTGAGGAATCTCGCCTGATAGATCGCCTGGAGCGGGCCGAGCCCCATCGACACCGTCGGGAACTGCCAGAAATCCGGCATCAACCAGGGATGCGGGTAGGAAGTAATGCCTTTGCCGTCCACGTCGCGTCGGAAATTGAGCAACTGTTCCTCGGACAAACGCCCCTCCAGATACGCGCGGGCGTAGATGCCAGGGGCCGAATGACCCTGGAAATAGATCAGGTCGCCGCCGTGACTCTCAGTAGGTGCATGCCAGAAATGATTGAAGCCGACGCCAAACAGGGTTCCGACCGAGGCAAAGCTCGCAATATGACCACCCAGGTCTCCTTCGACCTTGTTTGCTTTAGCCACCATCACCATCGCATTCCAGCGGCAGAAGGAACGAATGCGCTCCTCAAGCGCATGGTCGCCGGGCGAGCGCTCCTCCATATGGGGAGGGATCGTATTGAGGTAGGCGGTGTTGGCCGAGAACGGCAGGTAGGCCCCGGACTGGCGCGCAGTGTCGATCAGCTTCTGCAGCAGGAAGTGCGCGCGCTGCGGACCTTCGCGCTCCATGACCGCCTCGAGCGCGTCCAGCCACTCTTTCGTTTCCATTGAATCTGGATCATTGGCTGCGGGCAATTGGGGAACGGCAGACATGATTCCTCCAGCAAATTGGCTTCGAATTTCGGTCGAAAAAGGGTCTCGGCAACGGATTTCCTGCATCCGCCGCGCGCGGAACTGTCCGTCGAAGCTTAAACCGTTCACCTGACCCGCACAAACGCCCTAGCCGCTACATCCCGAAGCGAGAGGCATCGCCCCAGACTCTATTTTTTCACATTATAAAATTTCATTCCATAAAGCGCAATGTACCCGGATGCTAAACTTCGGCCCCTTTTTCCCAGTCTCTGCACAGCGCATGACCGCTCGACTCATTGATGGAAAGGCCCACGCCGCCGCGCTGCGTGGCGAATTGAAAGCCACCGCTTCCGCACTGATTGCCGGCGGCGTTCGTCCCGGCCTTGCGGTGGTCGTCGTTGGAGACAACCCTGCTTCTCGTGCCTACGTGCGCAGCAAGGTGAAAGCTTGCGAGGAGGTCGGGGTCGTATCTGAGTTGCACGAGTTTGCGACCCAGACGCCAGAGTCGGCGCTCATCGACCGATTGCACGCGCTCAACGCCAATCCGGAGATCGACGGGGTGCTTGTCCAGCTCCCATTGCCGCCACATATCGATGCAGCGCGCGTACTTGCGGCGGTTGCACCGGACAAGGATGTCGATGGATTCCATGTGCGCAATGCGGGAGCGCTGCTGGTCGGCATGGCGAATTTCGTTCCGTGCACACCGGCCGGAATAATGCACCTGCTGGACAAGGAAGGCGTACCCCTCGCCGGCAAGCACGCGGTAGTCGTGGGTCGCAGCAACATCGTCGGCAAACCGGTTGCGCTGTTGTTATTGCAAAAGGATGCCACGGTCACCATATGCCATTCAAGAACACCCGACTTGACCGTCTTTGCGCTCAGCGCAGATATTCTGATTGCCGCCGTCGGTCGCCTGAACCTTATCGGGTCAGACATGGTCAAGCCGGGCGCTTGCGTGATTGATGTCGGCATGAACCGGACTGCCAGCGGAAAATTGTGCGGGGATGTGGACTTTGAAGCCGTGAAGGACGTTGCCGGGTGGATTACCCCGGTTCCTGGCGGCGTAGGCCCAATGACCGTTGCAATGCTGGTGGCGAATACGCTGCGAGCCGCGGGGCGGCGCGCGCGCAGACACACTACACAGGATC
>JAYTDE010000624.1:0-7411 GCA_043736195.1 Burkholderiales bacterium
CCGGTGGCGAAATCGAGTTTCGCGGCTTCGTTCACGCTGGTCTGGCGCACCATGTTCATCGGGTACTCGACCGGGTCCTCGAGCGTCATGATGTTGATGCTCTCGGAGTTGATGTGATTGAGGATCGAATACAGGGTGGTGGTCTTGCCCGAACCGGTGGGGCCGGTTACTAGAATGATGCCCTCGGGTCGCGCGATCATCAGCTTCATCAGGCCCAACTGCTCTTCCTGCAAGCCCAGCTTGTCCAGCGGCACCAGTCCGCGCTGGCGGTCGAGAATCCGCAGCACGATGTTCTCGCCGTGCGTGGTGGGCTGCGCGGCCACCCGGAAATCCACCATGCGCCCGGTCAATGAAAGTGTAATCCGGCCGTCCTGCGGCGCACGCGTCTCGGCGATATTCATCTGGCTGATCACCTTGATGCGTACCACCATGGCCGGCCAGTATTGTTTGTGCAGGGCGCGGATTTGTCGCAACACGCCGTCGATGCGATAGCGGATGCGCAGGAAATTCTGTTCCGGCTCGAAATGGATATCCGAGGCGCTGCGCTGCACCGCGTCGGCCAACAGCGCGTTGACCAGACGCACCATCGGCTGGCTGTATTCATTGGTGGTTGTCGACAGGCTCTGATAATCGATTTCACCGGTTTCGATTTCGTTCAAGATGCCGTCGATCGAGAGCTCATAGCCGAAATACTGGTCGATGGCGCGTGCGATTTCCGATTCGCCCGCCAGCAGCGGCACCACCTCGAAAGGCTCGTGGGTGGTCGCCAGCAAGTGGGCGCGCAACTGGTCGAGCGCAACCACATTGTTGGGGTCGGCCATGGCGACGGCAAAGCGCCGGCCCGGGCGATCCAGTTCCAGCGGAAACAGCATGTGGCGCTTGGCGAATTCCGACGGCAATGCCTTGATGGCCGCCGGGTCGATGATGATGTGCGCCAAGTCGACGCCGGTGGCGCCAAGATTTTCGGACAGCGCGTCGCGCAACGTCGCTTCGGTGACAAAACCCAGGTTCTTCAGTGCCTTGCCCAGCGGTTGGTTGGTGCGCTGCTGCTCCTTGAGCGCGATGCGCAACTGGTCTTCGGACAGGATGCCGCGCTCGACCAGAATCCGGCCCAGCGGCTTGGGCGGCGCCGCGGCGCCGCCGATCGCCGCCTTGCCGGCCGGAGCGTTCATTTGAGGCTGGTGGCCAGTTGATCCAGACGCGCCTTGGCGCGCGCCAGATCGAAGCCCGGGCGCCGCTTCTGCGCCAGTTCGAGTGCGCGCGCGTAGTGTTCGAGCGCCAGCTTCGGTTGCCTGATCTGATCTAAGCTCACAGCCAAGTTGAAGCAATAGTCGGGATTGTCGGGCTCGGCTGCGAAAGCGTTGAAATAGGCTTGCTGCGCTTCCGGCCAGCGGTTTTGCGCCGCCATCTGATTGCCCAGCGCGAAGTGCAGTGGCGCCGCGCCCGCACGGTCGGACTCGTTCGCCAGCAAACTCTTCACCCGGCTTTCCGCACCGGCGGCGTCGCTGCCGCTGCGTAGCGCCGATAGCTGGGCGCTCGCATACGGATCGCGCGGGTAAATTTCCAGCACGCGCTGGTACAGGCCCTGCGCCGCATTGCTGTTGCCGCCGCGCAGCGCGATAGTCGCCATGCCCAGCAACGCGTCGCGGTTGGTGGCGTCACCCGCTAAGGCGCGTGAATAATGATCGCGGGCGGCCTCGACATTGCCTTCGGCAAGCGCCGCGTAGCCGGCGGCAACCGCAGGATCGATCCCGGTCGGTGCGCGGTCGCGACTGATGCGCAAGTTGGAGGGCGACTCGACCGGGACGCCGCCACGCGCGCTGGCCGCAGTGGCGGTGCGCGATCCCTCTGCGGCCGCACGCCTTTGCGTGCCTGCAACCGGCGCGGCCTGCGCCGGGCTGCTGGCTGGCGTGCGCGCGTTCGCCGCGGTCGGCGTCGACGGCGCAACGGCGGCGGGCGTCGCTTTGGGTTCGGTTTTTGAGGGGGTGGGTGCCGCAACCGAAGAGCCGGCGGTGGCCGGTGTTGCGAGCGGCGCCATCGATGCAAGCGGCACTACTGGTGCGCTCGCCGCGTTGGTGGCGGTTGGCGCTGCCACAGGCTGGGCAGGTGCCGCTGCTTCCGCGGCCGCGACCGGCGCTTGATTGAGGCTTGGCGGCGCTGCATTCGCCATGGATGCCGGCAACGGGGGGGCGGTGATCACACCGGTTGCCGTGCCTGCCGGGCGTGCCGCCGGTGCAGCAGCGGGCCCTTGCAACTGTGACCAGAAGTAATAGGCGCCGCCAATCCCGACCGCGAGCAGGGCGCCTATGATCGCCAAAAATGGCGTGCGCGAAGCCTTGCCTGCGGCAGGCCGTTTGGCGGAAAACACGCTTTTTGCCGCCAGGCGCTCGGCCGCTTGCAGGCTGGCGTTTGGGGCAGCAGTTGTGGCGCCTTGAGACGGCAGGGGTTGGGGCGTTGGTTTGGCTTCCGGTGTCGCTGCGGCAACGGCCGGCGTGACATCGGGCGCAGCGCCGAAGTGCAAGGGCTCCAGACTGATCGCCGGCGCAGCCTTCTGCAGGACAGGCATCGGCGCTGGCATGGCGATACTGCTTTTCGGTTTGGCTGGTGCCAAGCCCAGTTCGGATTCGATTTCAGCCGGGCTCAAATCGACCGACAACACCGGCCACTCGGTGGCGGGGCCGCCGCTCTGCCCCATCGGTGCGGCAGTGGCTGGCGCTGCCGATTCACCGCCCGCCCCTTGCTTGGCCTTCTCCGCCTTTTTCAAGGCGTCCATCAGGAGACTCATCGAAGCCTCCGGCCGCTATTGAGGCGCAGTGCCGGCGCTCGACTCGCCGCCTGGGCGGCGGCTGTCGCCGACCCGTGGCGGCTCAAGCGGATTGGGGCGCGAGAAGAAATCCTGATCCGGCAGGAACTGACGAAAGTCCTTGAAATCACCGTCAAGCGTGGGATCCTTGAGAACCACCGGGCGCAGAAAAATCACCAGTTCATTCTTGCGCGACTGCTCGTTGCGGTAGCGAAACAGGTCGCCAAAAAACGGCAGGCGGCCGGCGCCGGGCACGGTGTCTTCAAAGTTGTTGACAGAGTCCTGCATCAGGCCGCCCATCACCGCGATCTGCTGATTCGGCACCTTGAGAATCGATTCCATTTCGCGGGTCTGCACTTCGGGTACCGGATTGACCACGCCGGCGATTGCCAGCGCGGGGTTGGGGTCGTTGACGTAGCGCAGGATGCGCGAAATGGTTGGCCTGACATTGATGGATACGGTATCCAAGTCGTCGATCTGCGGTGTGACTGCCATCACGAAGCCGACCGCAACCGTGTTCGGGGTCGAGGTGAAGGTGGTGACCGCAGGGGTGCCCAGCGAGCCCGGTGTGGTGGTGGCACCGATAGTGAAATATACGCGGTTGTCCACCACCTTGAGAATCGCGGTCTGGTTGTTGAGTACAGACAGTTTCGGGCTCGACAACACGCGCACCTTGCCGAAGGATTCAAGCAGGGTAATGGCCGCAGCGATATTGCCCAGACGAGAGGTTGGATTGACGTAGCCGATTTGCACCATTCCCGGCGTGGTAGCCCCCGGGTTGGCGATGCCGCCGGTGACCGCGTTGATCGCGCCGGCGCCAACGCCGGGCACCGCGCCGCCGGGAAGGGTGTTTGGCCCGCTGGGCTGCGTGGTGATCGACAAGCCGGTGTTGCCGGCGCCTTGCAGTCGCTGCCAGTTGATCCCTTGCTGATAGCTCGAACTGAGTTCGACTTCCACCACCGTGGCTTCGATCAGCACCTGGCGTCGTGCGCTGCCCATGACGCGGTCGATGAACTCCTGTACCCGCTCATGCTGACGTTGCGTGGCGAAAACTGACAGCACCCCTGATTCCCGATTGGCAACCACCGGATTGTTGGTCGACACCGCGGTAGCGGCGCCGGCGCCCGCAACCGGCGGCGTGCAATTGATCTGCAGGGTCTGTGGCTGGGTGGCACCCGAAGCCGATGCGACCTGTTGCATCAATTGCGCCGCGCCGGCGCCGGCCGGCGCGAGCGCACGTGCGACATTGAGTCGATCTTCCTGATCGCGCTGTTGCTGGCTGCGCGCGGTTTCGCGCTCTTCCCGGGTGATCACGCGGGTTGCCGCCACCATCGAGCAAACATTGAGCGAACGCGAATCCCAGAAACGGTTGGCCGACTGGCTGACCACCGTGGTCGATGAATTGCTGCCGCCACCGCCACCGCCGCCGGCGGTGGCGCCACGACCGGTCGAGCCGATCTCCGTGGCGACGCTGACGTTGGTATCGGACACCCGCGACATGTTCACATAGTCTACTTTGTAGATGCGCAGGAACGCTGTATCCGGCAGCACCGAAAGGTTCTTGCCGTCCATCTCCCAACGGATGTCGACTTGGCGGGCAATCCGATGCAACAACTGCGGCAAGGTCTGGCTGATCGCGTTCAGCGTGACAGTGCCGGCGATGCCGGGATGCACGTCAACGTTGACCTGCGCATCGCGCGCCAGCGCGAACAGCAGTTCGCGTACCGGAACTTCGTTGACTACCACACTATAAGTTTCCGGTTTGGTGGTCGCGACCGGCCTTGGCGGCAAGGGGGGCGTGGCCACCGGCGCGGGAATCGCGCCGGCGATGTGCGGCGCCACGCTCGCGCCCACATGCTGGGGGTTGGGCTTGAGCGGTGCTTGCACGCAGCCTGCGACCAGCACGGCGCCGCAGAGCATTGCGATCAAGTGGATGCGGACGTGCCGCAACCGGTGCCGGATTGCCTGCTTCACCCAGCCATCCAAAGGTTCGCCACAGCTTGCACGTTCGCCACAGCTTGCACTCATGCCACAGCTTGCACTCATGTGTCTCCAAATGCACAGTCGTAAAAATGTGCGATTTCGATGCTATCACATGAATACTATCGCTTAAATATTTGATTTGCAATACAAAGAGACAAGGCGCGTTGCGCCATTACCACGCTTTTTGCCGGCCCTACGGCCCCCGCGCCTATTGCGATTGCAGGTCCGCCCGGATCCCTGCGATGGTACGGATCAAGGGTTTGCCATCACGCATTTTCTTGGGTAACTCGTCCAGCGCGACCGTTGCACTCGCGCGATCGGCGAACCCTCCATACAGCACGCTGAATCTGGGCAGGCCGCGAATCAGCGAGCTGTAAATGTAGACCTGCTCCACCTTGACCCCCGCCGGCAGGCGGGTCAGCCAAAGGTTGACATCGGCGGCACGTGCCACATCCGCGGTCAGCAGTTGCAGGGTATGTGTGCTGTCCGGCGCCTGCCGCAGCCAGTCTTCGGTGGCGCGTTGACGCTGGACCAAAAGGCCGGTCGCCGCGGCGACCGCCTTGGCAGCGGGTTGCGCTGCGCTCGCCGCAGCCTGCGTCTGCGCTGCGGTGTCAGCGGGCACGGCGCGCGTGGCATTGGGAGCCGGTGCGGCGGCGGGCGCGCTGACCGGCGCTGCGGCCGGCGTCGCCGGCCGACTTGCCGCTGGCGGCGGGAGCGGCTGTTGTTGCGGTCCCGCAGACGCCGACTTGCCGGGCGTTGCCAAGTCGGTCGCTGTGGGGTTTGGCGCAAGCGCAGCGACTGCGGCGGGAGTGGCTGCCGGCGCACTGCCGCTAGCCACCGGTGGCGCAGTCGCTGCGAGACCGGAAACAGCCGGCGCTCGGGTGAAAGTGATGTACACCGCAAGCAAGGCAGCGACGGCCCCCGCAGCGATCAATCCGACCGCCACGACCGCCAGGCCAATGGTGGACAATCCAACGCTTCGCAAGCCCAGGGCCGCGAGGCCGGCACCCGGTTTGCGCCGCAGCCGGGCGAACTCCGAATCGCCGATGGCGGCATTGACGTGCCTGGGAAGAACCTGGTAGCCGCCGTCGGCGAACGCCGCCAGGAGTGCCTTGTCGGCCAGTATGTTGACGCGCCGGGTCAGACCCTCGGAAGCGTCGGTGATCAAGCGCACGGCGCCATCGGAGAAAATATCGGGTCCCTTGTAGCCGGCCAGGCGCATGCGGAACATCAGGTAGGTGCCGATATCGGAGCGCACCAGCGGCTCCAGACGGAAGCTGTGGATCACCCGCTCCTTCAACTGGCGCATTTGCGGCGTACCCAGCACCTCATCGAGTTCCTGCTGGCCGAACAGTACGATCTGCAGCAGCTTGTGACGCTTGGATTCCAGATTCGACAAGAGCCGGATTTCCTCCAGGGTTTCGACCGGCATGGCATGGGCTTCGTCGATCAGCACCACCACCCGCCGGCCCTCGGCATACAGGGTGACCAGGCGCTCCTGCAGGCTGCGCAGAATCAGCGAAGAACGGTCGCCGACATTCGGCACCTTGAGATCGTCCAGGATCGCCAGCATGATCTCGTCGCGCGCCAGCGACGGGTTGGCCAGATAGATGGTTTCAACCTGTGTCGGCAAGCGCTCCATCAGCACGCGGCACAACATGGTTTTGCCGCTGCCTACCTCGCCGGTCACCTTGACGATGCCTTCGTCGTGCGTGATCGCATACAGCAGTGCTTCGAGCGTGGCGCCGCGATTGGCGCCTTCGAAAAAAAAGTCGGTATGCGGGGTGATGCGATAGGGCGCTTCGGTCAGTCCGAAATGGTTAAGGTACACGTTTCAGCTCTCGCGTTCCAGCGCAGCCATGCGCGAATAAAGGGTGGTTCGATTCAGTCCCAGGAGGCGCGCCGCCTGGCTGACATTGCCGTTGGCCAACTTCATGGCGGCGGCCACATAGGCACGTTCCCAGGCCGCCAGGCGGGCATCCAGATCGAAGCTGCCGGGCCGGCCGAGTTCTTCGAAGGCCTGGGCATCGAGGGCGCCAGGCGCCTGCTCGGCTGCCTGGCCCAGGGTGACGCCGGAGTCGAGCTCCTGTTCCAGGGCATCACTACCTACCGCGCCGCCGGGGTACTTGGTAACCAGGCGAATGACTATATTGCGCAGCTCGCGCACGTTGCCGGGAAACGGGTACTCCAGCCACAGGTGGCGAGCCTGCGGGTCGAGGCTGAATTTGCTGGCTCCGGCGACCGGGGCATACATGGCACGAAAGTGTTGAAGCAGCAGGAGCTTGTCATCGCCCATGTCACGCAGTGCCGGCACGCGAACACTGAACACAGACAGGCGATGGTAAAGGTCGGGACGAAAGCCGCCTGCCTTGGCTTCGCGGCGCAGGTCGCGGTTGGTCGCAGCGACGATGCGTGCCAGCGACTTGCGCGGCTGGGTTTCGCCAACCCGGTTGTACTCGCCGTTTTCCAGCACGCGCAGCAGCTTGGCCTGCAATTCCAGCGGCAGCTCGCCGATTTCGTCGAGGAACAGCGTGCCGCTCCGAGCTTCCTCAAAATAGCCGGCCTTGGCTGAACTGGCGCCGGTGAACGCGCCCTTGGCGTAACCGAAAAGGGTCGGTTCCACCA
>JAYTDE010000625.1:0-4442 GCA_043736195.1 Burkholderiales bacterium
GCAGGCGATTCATGCAGTCCGACAGGTGGGCCACCACCACATTGCGGAATTGCCTGACGAGCGCGGCAGGGGCGCGCTTGGGCGCGGGCAGGATGCGAAAGCCGATATTGGCCATGAAGGGTCTCCGGAAACGGCGAGTGGAATGCGGCACGGGGTGCCGCGAAGCCGCGATTGTGCCTGAGCCGCGCGGTTCGGATTGAATGTCCGAATTGCGCCGGCCGGGCAGGGGCGCCGCGTGTATGCTGCGAATCCTCTTTACAGCAGTAGCCATGCGCGAGGGCGCCGATTGAAATCCCGCGACATCGTTGATCTGGTACTGCTGGGCGCGCTATGGGGCGCAGCGTTCCTGTTGATGCGGGTGGCCGCACCCGAATTCGGTCCCATCCCCTTGATCGAGATTCGCGTCGGCATTGCTGCACTATTCCTGCTGCCTGTGCTGGCCCTGCGCGGCGGGCTCGCGACACTCAAACAGGGCTGGAAGCCGGTGTGGGCCATGGGCGTGTTCAATACCGCGTGGCCGTTTTGCCTGTTTGCGTTTGCCGCGCTCAGCATTTCCGGCGGGCTCGCCGCGATTCTCAACTCAAGCTCCCCATTGTGGGCCGCGCTGATCGCCTGGCTGTGGATGGGTGAGCGCCTGAACGCCTCGCGCATTGCCGGCTTGCTGGCCGGGTTTTGCGGTGTGGTGATACTGATCAGCGACAAGTTCGCGCCGCACTCGCAAGGCGTGACGCTGGCCATCGGCGCCGCCCTGCTCGCTGCGCTTTGTTACGGCTATGCCGCCAATTTCGCCCGGCGTTATCTGGTCGGCATTCCGTCGCTGGCGGTCGCCACCGGCACACAAATCGCGGCAACCGTGCTGCTGGCACCGCTGGCGCTGGCGCTATGGCCGGCGCATGCGATCTCGGCGCAGGCATGGGGGGCGGCCGTGGTGCTCGGTGTGGCCTGCACCGGCATTGCCTATATCCTCTACTTTCGCCTGATTGCCAATGTCGGTGCTGCGCGCGCACTGGCGGTGACCTACCTGGTGCCGATGTTCGGCATTTTCTGGGACGCGACCCTGTTGCATGAATGGCCCGGGCCGCGCGATGTCGCCGGATGCGTGGTGATCCTCTTCGGCACGGCGTTGGCGACCGGCATGCTGGCCCTGCCCGGCCGACGCGCCGGCTGAATCCGCGCGGCCACAAGGCTTCGCCGCAAGCAAGCGTTGCGCCCGATAGCGGCGGTATGATGCGAGCCCTCACCCGGAAATCAGGACCTGACGGCGCATGTCCCAGCATCCCATTCTTGTCAGCGGCGGCGGCCTTGGCGGCCTTGCTGCCGCCATCGCTTTGGCCGAACGCGGCTTCGAAGTCACGGTGCTCGAAAAAGCCGCCGAATTCACCGAGATCGGCTACGGCATCCAGATGGGTCCGAATGCCACCCGCATCCTGAAAAAATACGGCTTGTGGGAAACGGTGGCACCAACCGCGGTGTTTCCCGAAGCCATGGTGTTTCTGGACGCGATCGATACGCAGGAGTGGGCGCGGGTGAACTTCAACGCGGCCTTCGCAGCGCGCTTCAAGCACCCCTACATCGTGATCCACCGGCGCGACCTGCTCGGTGCCTGGCTGGCGGCCTGCGAGGCGCATCCGCGTGTCACCCTACTCACTTCCAAAGGCTTGAAGGCGATCGACGATCGCGGCAGCCATGTGGAGGTCGAGTGCGAAGATGGCTCGCACTTCTCCGGGCGCTGCCTGATCGGCGCCGATGGCCTGTTGTCGCCAACCCGCGAATACGTGGTGAATGACGGCGAACCTCGGGTGACCGGCTTTCTCGCCTATCGCGGTGTGATCCCGATCGACCAGGTGCAGGACCAACCCTACGACAAGTGCGTGATCGGCTGGTTCGGCCACAACATGCACCTGGTGCAGTACGCGTTGCGCGCCGGCGACGTGCTCAACAATGTCGCGGTATTCGGCAGCCCGGCGTTCGCGCGCGGTGACGCGGAGTTTGGTGCGCCGGCCGAGATGGACGCCATGTTCGCGCCCGCCGACCAGCGGGTGCGCGGCATGCTCGAACACATCAGCCGCGACCGCAACTGGATGATGCGTGATCGCGAACCGGTGAAGAACTGGACCCGCGGCAATGTAACGCTGCTGGGTGACGCCGCGCATCCGACCCTGCAATACCTGGCGCAGGGTGCCTGCATGGCATTCGAGGATGCGGTGGTGCTGGCACAGCGCCTGGCCACCACACCAGACGACCCAAATCATGCCTTCCTGGCCTATCAGGAAGCGCGTTACCTGCGCACCGCGCGCATTCAGTTGAGCGCGCGCGCTTTCGGCAATGTGCTGCACGCCGGCGGGGTGGCGCGCGAACTGCGCAACTCGATTTATCGCGGGCGCGCACCGGACTCGTTTTTCCACGAGATCGACTGGATCTACCGCGGTATCGCGGAAACCGAAATCTGAAAAACTATGCTGTAGCCAAAGGGCTGCGTTACACTTGAATTTGTTCGAAAACAGGAGACAAAGCATGGCCATCACCCGTCGCAACCTGATCGCAGGCACGGCCTCGGCCGCTGCGATTACGGGTTTTCCCGCAATCGTGCGCGCCCAGCAAAAGTTTGAAGTCAAGGTCGCCAATTTTGTGGGGCCCCAGCATTTCCAGTCGCAATGGCTGGTCAAGTGGGGCGAAGACCTGAGAAAAAATCCAACGGTCGCTTGAGCTTCAAGCACTTCCCCGGCGCGCAGATGGGCCCGACCCCCAAGCACTTCGATTTCGCGCGCGACGGCACCGCGGAAATCGCCTACATCCTGCACGGCGCGACACCGGGCCGCTTTCCGTTGACCGAGCTGGTCAACATGCCCTACCTGGTGGGCAGCGCCGAGATCGGCATCAAGGTGTTGAACGACCCGGACCTGCGCACCAGGTATCTGGATGCCGAGCACAAGGGCACCAAGGTGCTGTACCTGTTCACGCACCAACCCGGCAGCGTGCACACCACCAAGAAGGCGTTGCGCACCATCGACGACTTCAAGGGCCAACGCCTGCGCTTTTCCACCCCGGCGATCCGCGAATTCATCGCCGCTTTGGGTGCCACGCCAGTCGGCGTACCGCCGACCGAGGTGGCCGAGCAGTTGCAGAAGGGCACGCTCGACGGCGCCTTCACCGACTACGGCGGCGCCGGCATCGCCTGGAAGCTGGGTGGCATCTGCAAATTCACCACCGAGATGTACTGCTTCGTTTCCAGCTTCGCGATTGTCGCCAACGAAGCCTGGTATGCCAAGCTGCCGCCGGACCTGCAAAAGATGGTGAGCGACTCGGTGACCGGCATCGAAAAAGACATCGGCAACGGCTGGGATGCGCTCGATGTACCCGGCAAGAAAGCCATGATGGATGGTGGCGGCGAGGCGATTCGCCTTTCCAAGGCCGAGGACGAGCGCCTGCGCAGAATCGGGGCGGATGTCACCGAATCGGTGCTCAAGGGCATGGAAGCCAAGGGCATGCCTTCGCGCACGGTGTACACCATGATGAAGGGTCTGGCCGAGAAGCACGCGAAGACCTCGAAAAACTTCTGGGCCTGATGCTCACTGTCTGACGAAGCCGGCCGCATGTCAACGGCCGGCTTTTTCTTGCCTGAAAGAAGCACATGAACCTCAAGGTTCCGATCATTTTTCTGGTGCGCTGGCTCGATCGTGCCGCAGTATTGGCGTTGCTCGCCATGATGCTCCTGACCACCACCGACGTGATCCTGCGCGGGCTTGTCAACAAGCCCATCACCGGTGTTCCGGAAATGGTGGAACTGGCGCTTGGCGTCGCGATCTTTTTCGCCGCACCCGGCGTGTTCGCGCGCGGCGCCAATATCGCGGTGGACATGATCGACCATTGGCTGCCTGCCTGGGTTGACGTGCTCAAGCGCCTGTCGGCTTTTCTGATGGTGTTGACCCTGGGGGTGCTCACCTGGAACATGTGGAAACCGATGGTCGATATCCTCGCCTACGGCGACACCAGCGCCGACCTGCAGATACCGAAAATCTGGTTCATGGCGCCAGCATGGTTCGGGATCGCGGTGTCGGTGCTGGTGGCGGCCACGATTTTGCTGTGCGGTGAAATCGAGAACGATGGCGCCGGAGCGGCGACATGAGCGCTGCCGCACGGCCGCCCGAAGGGAACGCTCATCCTCCCTCGGGGAGGATGTCACTTGAGTGACAGGAGGGTAGTCCAATGAGCGTCGGCGTGATCGGTCTCGTCGCTGTGATCGGCCTGCTCGTGCTGATGATGTTGCGGGTGCCGATCGCGATTGCGCTGATCGTAAGCGGCACCCTGGGCTATGCCGGCGCGCAAGGCTGGCCGGTGGCCTTGCGCACCCTGGCCGCCGTACCTTATGAGCTGACCGGCGCCAACCCGGGTGTGGCCTATTCGTTCACCGTGGTGCCGCTATTCATCTTCATGGGCGCGGT
>JAYTDE010000626.1:0-1877 GCA_043736195.1 Burkholderiales bacterium
ACACGTTGATTCAGGGCATTTTGAACGGCAAGTACGCGCTGGGCGCGGTGCTGCCCGGCGAGACCGAGGTGGCGCAGCACTTCGGCATCAGCCGACACACAGCGCGCGACGCCATGCGCCTGATCGAGGAAACCGGCATGATCACGCGCCGTCGCCGCGTCGGCTCAACGGTGGTCAGCAATCAGCTGCCGATGCGCTACAACCAGCGCATCCAGTCGGTGGGCGACGTCCTGCAATACGGCAACGCTTCGCGCCTGAAGGTCACTGAATCGAGCGTGGTTCTGCTCGATCAGGCAAGCGCTGCCCTGCTCAAACTCAAGGCCGGCAGCCCGTGCATGCTGCTCAAGGGAATCCGCTACCAACGCCACGACAATCGACCGTTCGCCTACTCCGAAATTTACTTTCCGGTCGCCAGCCCCGCCCAGCGCGAACGCATGCTCGATCCGGCAGTGGCAACCTTGTTGTTCGTGCGCAAGGTGGATACGCCGTATCTATCAAGCATCGAGCAGACCCTGATGGCCGAGGCGGCCTCGAAAAAGCTGGCGGCGATCCTCAAGGTAGGCCCCGGTACCGCAATGTTGAAGTCGATGCGCATCTACGTCGGCAATACCGGCCGCGTCACCGCCTCGGCCACCACCTGGCACACCGGTGACCTGTTCAGTTATTCGACCACGCTGACCAAGTCTGGTTGAACAACCATGCGCCGACCGGCCCCGGCACGGGCTGCTTCAGGCGAGGCCGGCGGCCTCCGCCCGCGCCCGTAGCGCCGCGCGATGTTCGGGATGCGCGATGCCGACCACCTGACGTGCCCGTTCACGCAAGGACTTGTCGCGCAGATGCGCGACACCCCATTCGGTGACGATGCAGTCGGCATCACAAGCACCGAGCGTGGCGGGGCCATCGAGGCGCGCGACGATGCGCGAAACTTGCCCGCCCTTGGCGCATGAGGGCATGGCGATGATCGCCCGGCCATCGCGCGCCGCGAGCGCACCGCGCACGAAATCGGCCAGCCCGCCGACGCCGCCCAGATAACGATTACCCGCCGACTCGGCGTTGACCTGGCCGCCTAAGTCAACCTGCAAGCCGGAATTGAGGGCAGTGAGGCGATCAATGCGTGCCAGCACCTCGCGCGCATGCGTGTACGCACCGGGCGCCATGCGCACCGCCGGGTTGCAATGCACGAATTCATAAAGCGCGGTGGTGCCCACCGGATTGCCGAAAACGCTGATGCCCGCATCGATCGTCTTGCGCGAATTGTCGAGCGCCCCACTTTGCATCAGGTGCATCACATCGTCGTTCATCAGGCCGGAATGGAAGCCAAGGTGCCGATGGCCGGCCACCGAGCTGATCAGGGCGCCGGCCAGAGAACCGACGCCGACCTGCAGGGTGGCGCCCTCGGCCACCAGGCCGGCGACGTGTGCCGCGATCCGCGCCTCTTCCGGCCCGGCCGGCGGATACGCTTGCTGGGCCAGGGGGCGATCGCTTTCCACCAGCACGTGGATCGGCAGGTCGGCCGGGATTTCGCCGCCCGCGACAACCGGCGCATGGCGATTGACTTCCACCACCACCAGTCGCGCCCGGCGCGCCGCCTCGAACATGTAGTTGCGCCCGGCGCCCGCATAAAGTTGCCCGCTCACATCGTCGCGCGCCGCCTGCATCAACACCACATCGCAGGGCACGTCACCGGATGCGATTGCCGATCCGATGCGCGAATAGTGCAGGGGATAGATGTCCAGCGGGGCACTGCGCCCAAGTTCGGCGGTGCGAAATAGCGCGCCATAACTGGAAAAGCGAAAACTGCCGGGGCGCGCGGCCAGCGGGCTGCCGCTGATGTTGCCGCCGACAAAGACCGAAAGCCCGGACGGCAGGCCGCTGGC
>JAYTDE010000627.1:0-2480 GCA_043736195.1 Burkholderiales bacterium
GGTGAAGAGATCATGCAGATAGCAGGTCAGCTCGATGCGGATGGTGCTGCGGTGATACAGGTAATGGGTGAGGCCGAGGTTCTTGCCCTGCGATTCCGCTACCAGCGCAAACACCGGTTCGGCAGGTTCAAGAAACCTGGCCCAGGTTGCCCGGGTGATTGCCGGATCGAGCGCGGTCGCGCCAGCGCGGCCGTAAAAGGCGTTGTAGGCATCCCACAGCGACAGCCAGGCTGTGTAGTCGGATGCTCGAATCGGTCGAACGGTAGTGGCTGGGCGCATGGTTTTTGGCGAAGGGCTGCGGAAGTATAGCGAGGGCATTCTTGGCGGCGGGAACAACACAATGGCGCAAACGGGCGCGGAGCGATGCACATCTGCCGCTGGAAAATCGTCGCGGACGAAAGGCCGGTTGGGCTTTTCGTATACATTCGAACGCACCACAAGACAAACGGAGACGCCGTGAAACCGACCCGCATCGCGAAAGTGACCTGCGTCCTCTGGCTCGCGCTGGGCATGGCCTCGTCAATCGCGCAGGACTACCCCAGCCGCCCGATCCAGATGATCGTCGCGTTCGCTCCCGGCGGCGGCTTCGACCAGACTTCGCGCAACACCGCGCAGGCCTTAGCCGAGGTGCTCAAACAGCCGGTCGCGCCGATCAATATCGACGGCGCATCCGGCAGCATCGGACTCACCCGTCTGGCCAATGCCGTGCCGGACGGCTACACCATCGGCATCACGCCAGCGGTTTCGCTCACCAGCGAGCCGCATCGCAACAAGGGCGTCACTTACAGCATGGATTCGTTTCGCTATGTGGGCCAGGTGTTCGACAACATCTTCTCGATCGCGGTGCAGAAGGACTCGCCCTACAAGACCATTGGCGACCTGATTGCGGATGCGAAGCGCAACCCCGGAAAGGTGAGCTACGGCACTTCCGGCACCGGCTCGATCCCGCACCTGGCGATTGCCGACATCGAGGCGGCCACCGGTGTGGAGTTCATCCACGCGCCCTATCGTGGTGACGGCCCGATGCAGCCCGATCTGCTGTCCGGCCGCCTGGGCTTTGCCGGGGTGTTGCCCAGTTCATTCCTGGGCCAGGTGAAGGCCGGCAACCTGCGCCTCTTGGCCATGCTGCCCGAACGCCGCCACCCTGCGTATCCGGAGGTGCCCACGTTGACTGAATCGGGCATACCGGTGGTGCAGTTGAGCTTTGGCGGCATTCTGGTGCCGGCGAAAATGCCGGCGGCGATGGTGGCCACGCTCGAAGCGGCATGCGAGAAAGCGGTGGCTTCGTCTGCGATGCAGGCCTGGGCGGCCGGCGCCAGCCAGGTGTTGGCGCATGCCAACGGCGCCGCCTTCGCCGATCGCCTGCGCCGCGACAGCGCGGCCAAGATGGCCACGCTCAAGCGGCTCAAGCTTATGGCTGAATAGAGTCACGCCCGCATTGGCACGGATAGGCATCGGGTTCCACCAGGGCTCGTTGCCCGCAGCGCGACCACCGGCCCTTCGCAGGAGCCCGCATCCGCCGCCGTCGCGAATCCAGGCGCACGCAGCGCGGGAAAACCCGTCGTCCACCAGCGCCGAAAACCGGTTACAGTCGCGGCCTCGCCTGCCCGCGAAACCCCTGCGGCAACGGCCCAAGACAACCAAGGAGACAATCCGATGCGTTTTTTCCCGCGCCCGACAGTCGCCGCCATCGGCGCACTTGGCCTGCTGTCCATCTGCGGCGCCCACGCCCAGCCCTACCCGAACAAGCCGATCCGTCTGGTGGTGCCTTACTCCACCGGCACCACCACCGACGTGCTGGGCCGGCTGTATGCGCAGAAGCTGGGCGATTCCCTGGGCCAGACCATCATCGTTGAAAACAAGGCCGGTGCCGGCGGCAACATCGCCGGTGAGGCCGTCGCGCGTGCGGCGCCCGACGGCTATACCCTGACCCTCTCCACCAGCGCGGTGCACGCCACCAACCCGGCGCTCTACGGCAAGCTGAGCTTCGACGTCATCAAGGATTTCAGCCACGTCACGCTCCTGGCCACCGCACCCAACATGCTGGTGGTGAACCCGAAGATCCCGGCCAACAACATGGCCGAGCTGATCGCCTATGCGAAAGCCAATCCCGGCAAGCTCACCTACATTTCCGCCGGCTCCGGCACCTCGCCACACATGGCCGGCGCGCTGCTGCAAACCTTGGCCGGCATCAACATCGTCCACGTGCCCTACAAGAACATCTCGCAGGGCCTGACCGACCTGTTTGGCGGGCAGGTGTCGATGACCTTTTATCACGTGCCGGTGATCTATCCGCACGTGAAGGACGGCAAGGTGCGCGCCCTTGGCGTGGCCACACCCACGCGCAGCAGCATCGCACCGGAGGTGCCGCCGATCGCCGACACCGTGCCGGGCTTCGACATCCGACCGTGGTGGGGTGTGAGCGGGCCGGCCGGCCTGCCGCAGGCGGTGATCGACCGTGTGTTCGCGGCCACCACGGC
>JAYTDE010000628.1:0-4704 GCA_043736195.1 Burkholderiales bacterium
GCGGCGGCACCGTGCTGATGCTGCGCCTTGGCCACCGCCAAAGCAAAGACATCGATCTTTTCGTGCCCGACCCCCAGTACCTGGGTTACCTCAATCCGCGCCTTTAGTGACGTAGCCGAGCAGATCACCGCTGACTATGAGGAGAACGCGGAGTTCATCAAGCTGTTCCTGCCCGCTGGCGAGATCGACATCGTGGTCGGCACGCCATTGACAGAGCAGCCTTTCGACGTGGTGTTGTACGCCGGGCGCGAGATCAAGGTCGAGACTTGCGCCGAGATCATCGCAAAGAAGATGTGGCACCGCGGTCCACGCGCGAAAGCCCGGGATCTCTTTGATCTGTGCGCGGTAGCCGACGCGGAGCCTGAGGCAATTCGGCATGCCGCACCGTTCCTTGGCAAGCACGGTGCGGCGTTCCTGCGGCAATTGCAGCAACGTGCCAGCCTGGTTGAGGCGGAGTTTGACGCGATCGACAGCATCGACTTCCGACGCTCGTTTGCGCAATGCCTGCACCAGGCTACACACATCATCGAACCCTTGTTGCCGCAAAGTCCTGGCTGAGCGCTTGCAAGCACATGAGGCGCGGCCGAGCCGCGGATGACTCCATGACGTGCTGCCGTTGACCGGCCATCCCTGTTCATGGATGATTGCAGGCATGCTTGAAAAGGAAAAACCGCTTGAATGGGTTGGCGGCAGCCACAAAGACTTGATGGCCTTGCACTTTCGATCTTGTTTCGCAGCCGCAAGGGCTACGAGGGCCCGCGAATTCTGGACAGTTACCTCGCCGACCAGAAGGAGTCCATCGTTGAATTCAGCGGTGCGCGCACCGGCAGCGCGTCTACTGGAATGTTTGCTTGGGCAGCATTCGCAACACCAGCAGATCGCGAAACTGCTCAATAGTGAGACCGGCGTCACGCACGATGCCGCCAAGCGTAAAGGCGTTGATTGGCTTATGTCGCGGGATGGTCAGGATACGCATGCCGTTTGACATGAGGCGATATGCTTGCCTTGGCGAGCAAATCGCAAAACCAGCCTTTTGCAGCGCGCGCACCGCGTCGAGGTGGTTAACCCCTGGTATCTTTGCCAAGATCAGGCCGTGACTTCAATCTCGCGAATCTCTTCACCGCGAAGTTGCTCCTCGACTACTGCCAGATACTCACGAATCGCATCCTTGATGTTCTCGACTGCTTCGGCATCCGTGGCACCTTGTGACCAACACCCCGGTAAGCCGGGAACTGAAACCGAAAAGCCTTCGTCTGAGTGGTGAACGGCGATCCGATAGCGCATAGAGCCTCCTTCAAAAAAGTCAGTATATCGCGAGGGCTCCGGAAGAAATCGAAGAGTGGCATCAAGATGGATCAGACGGAACCGAAATTGATCGCGGAGCGCCCCAAGCGCGCCCAAATCGATTATGCAACGGGAGAAAAATCATGAGCACGATCACGCGCGGCAGCGGCAATGTCTTCGCCGATTTGAGCTATACAGATGCCTCCGAGCGCCAGGTCAAGACCCGGCTGGCGCTGGCGGTCAACGAGTTGCTCAAGGCGCGCAAGTTGAAACAGCGCGAGATCGCGACTACCTTCGCACGAAAAGAGCGAAGTGAGGCCGTGAAGTCTTGAAAATCAGAGAGAGCTGCTTGATTTTTGCTGCGCAATATGTTTACATGAAAGAATATGCATGTATTTGAGCGCGAAGTCAACGGCCATCGCTACCGCATCGCCGCCCAGTCGGTGTGGGATCCGGTCCGCGGCCGCTCCGTGGCGCGCCAGGTCGTGCTGGGGCCGGCAGCGCCGCCGCCTGTCGCGGATCTGCGCGCCACCCATACCGTGGGCACGCGCGCGCTCGGCGATGTCGGGGCGCTGGTCTGGGTTGCCGAACAGCTGGACCTGATCGGCCACATCGACCGAGCCTGCGGCAAAATAGGCGCTAAGGATGGCCCATCGGTGGGTGAGTTGGCGGTGGCGGTGGCGATCCAGCGGGCATGCGCGCCGGGACCGAAGCGTGATCTGAGCGAATTTCTCGACGGATGCGGAGCGCGGCTATCGTGTTTGCCAGGCACGGCCTTTAGCGGGCAGGCTTTTCATCGCGTGGCGCAGCAGGTTACCGAGGATGATCTGGCGCGGGCGCAGGTGGCGATCTCGAAGGCGGCCGTCGCGCGCTTCGATCTGGCCACCGATGTGCTGGCATTCGATACGACCAACTTTGACACCCACATCGCCACGCTGACTGCGGGCGAACTGGCCCAGCGTGGCCACGCCAAGAGCAAGAGAAGTGATTTGCGGGTGGTCGGACTGGGTCTGCTGGTCAGCGAGACCGGGCACGTGCCGCTGCTGTATCGGACCTATAGCGGCAACGGCTCGGACCAAAGTGTGCTGGGGGCGTGCCTGAAGGGGTTGAAAGATCTGCACGAGGCGCTGGCGCAGACAGAGGATCGCGCGCGCCCGGCGCAGCGCACACTGGTCCGCGACGGCGGGTTCTGGAGTCCGCAACTGGAACTGGACCTCGACAGCGCTGGCTACTACAGCCTGATCTCGTTGCCGCTCGGACACAATGCTGCGGAAGAAGCATTGCAGATGGCGGCGCGGCGCGGCGCCATGAAGCCTCTCTCAGGCAAACTCAGCGGCGTGCGCGCAGCGCGCATCCGCACTGCGGTCGGGGCCTTGGACCGAACGCTCGTTGTGGTGGAAAGCGAAGAGCTGCTGGCGGGGCAGAAACGCGGCATCGCGGCGGCCCTGCGTAAAGCCAAGGTGGAACTGACCAAGCTCGATCGGCTGACCCAAACGGGGCGGATTGCGGGGAACATCCTGGCGCAACGCGTCAAGCAGGCGCTGGCCCGCGAACACCTGTCGAGATTCGTTGTGACCAGCATCGGCGGAACCGAGAAGGCGCCAACCTTGCAATGGCGCGTCGATGCCGCGTTGCGTCGCCAGTTGGAGACGACCCGTCTCGGTCGACGGGTGCTGTGCACCGATCAACACAACTGGAGCACCGGAAGGATCGTGCATGCCTTCCGCGGCCAGTGGAATGTCGAGGAGATGTTCCGCAGGGGGAAGAAGGGTGGTGTGGTGCCATGGGGACCATCGCATCAGTGGACGGATGGGTCGCTGCGCCTGCACACCTTCGCCACCGTTATCGGATTGATGCTGGTGAGTCTGGCAAAGATCGCGCTCGGCGCGGACGCCTCCGCCCGCAAGACGATGGAAAGCCTGGGGGAAATTCGCGCGACCTTGGTGCGCACGACCACCGGCGGTGCCGGACGACCGCGCACAGTGATGCTGGCACCGGCGCTGACCGCCGAGCAGCGCCGCGCGGTGAAGGTCTTTGATTTGGAACGCTGGTTTCCTGATATTCTTTCATGTACTACCGCACGTCCCGCTAAGCCATGAATGACAACGGTGTCCGTCGATTTGCCGTGCCTTTACGCGAAGGTAGGGCTAGGTTTTAGAGAAATAGAATTGTCGCCGATTGACTCGCTTCGCTACAGCGCGAATGACTTCCCGTCACGACGCCGGTTGCCGCCGGCGCGGTTTTGCACCACCATGCCAGTCCCCGGCCTTGTCGGCCAAATTGCCTGCTCAAGTCCTACGGGCTGCTAGCCAATTTCATTCGCACGCCTGCTCCGCTGCGCCGCCGCGGTATTGACACTTTCGTATACTCGTCGGGTGAATGCGCACTGGTACCTCTATCTGATCGAATGCCGCAACGGCGCATTTTATGCCGGCATCACCAACGATCTGGAGCGCCGTTATGCCCAGCATGCCGCCGGCCGCGGCGCGCGCTACACCCGTGCCAATCCGCCGGTTCGCCTGGTTGGTGCACGCACCTACCCCGACCGCTCGGCCGCGGCGCGCGCCGAATACGCGATCCGTCAATTGCCGAAGAGCGCCAAACCGGGGTTCCTGCGGCTGCCTGCCGGCAAGCTGGCGCGTACTCGATAAGCCGGCGGCGGGCCTGGTTCAGCCGCGGTTGACGTAGGAGCCGTCAAGATAGGCTTCGAAAAAATCATGAAACGCGATCGCGTCGAACTTCGCCGCCTGCCCAGGCGCCAGGCAATTGGGCAGCGGGCGGCAAACGATATCGTCGCTGGTGTTCATGAAGAACGGCACTGTCACACGCTCGATCGGCGGGTTGACCACGCGGTGCGGGGTCGGCAGGATGCGACCGTTGGACATGCGGTTGAGCCATTCGCCGGTATTGACCAGAATCGCCTCCTTGACGTGGGTCACGTCGATCCAGGCGATCTCGCGGCCGTTCTTCTGCACCTGCAGGCCGGGCACCGGCGACATCGGTAGCAGGGTGAAAAAGCTGTGGTCGTAGTGTGCGGAGGCCGCCAGCACGGCGTCATCGCGCCGGCCGCTCGGGTAATAGTTGAGGCGGATGTGATATTCCGGTTTGGTGAACATGCCGTCCAGGTAATCGGCGGCAAGATCGAGCGTGCGGGCGAACACGCGCACCATCGAAAGGCTCAAGGCAAGCATGGCCTCGGTGTAGGCGAACAGCGCCGGTTTGAACCCCGGCAACAGGCCCGGATCGGGCCAGATGTTGTGCACGCGATGCCGCTTGCCGGCCAGTGCATCGGCGTCGTCGTCGGCGCGTTCGCGAAACAAGGCCCAGCCCGAGCCGTAGGACTTGCGCGCCGCCTCTTGTTCGAAGGTGCGATTGTTGCGCCCGGCACCGGATGGCCAATAGCCCTGATGATGATGCCGG
>JAYTDE010000629.1:0-5449 GCA_043736195.1 Burkholderiales bacterium
ACCTCCGACAAGGGTTTGGCGCAGCAGAACAAGGCCATGCCGCGCGTTTTTTCCTCCGCGGTGAGGGCGGTTGCCGCGTAGCTGCCGTAGTCGACGTGCCCGCTCGCAAGCTTGCCTTTGCATGAACCGCAGGCACCGTTGCGACAGCCATAGGGCAACCCGATACCGTTGTTGAGCGCACCCTGCAGGATGGTCTCGCCTTCCTTGCAGTTGAATTGATGGCCGGAAGGTTGAATGCTGACCTGAAAGCTCATGGCGGAAGATAAAATCGAATAATGAAGAAAGATTCAAAAAAGGTCTTGCTGCTGGGCGCGGGTGACATCGGCCGCCGCATCGTCGCTTGCATCACCCCCCAATTCGCGGTGACCGCTGTGACTTCCCAACCGGCCAATCGGTCCCCGCTCAAACGTCTGGGTGCCCGTGCCGTCAGCGCCGATCTCGACCGCCCCCGCTCCCTGTCGAAGCTGCCGTCCGACTGGCAGATCCTGATTCACTGCGCACCGCCGCCAGCCAGCGGGTCGCACGACAGTCGTACCCGCAACCTGTTGCGCAGCGTCGCTTTTCGAGGCCTTGAAAGAACGAAAATTTTAACACGCGTCATGGTCTATCTGAGCACCAGCGGTGTGTATGGCGACTGCGGCGGCGCCCTGGTCAGTGAAGCCCGGCCGCTACGCCCGGCCAACGCGCGTGCGCGACGCCGGGTCGACGCCGAGCGACAGTTGACGCGGGTCGCCAAGCGGCGCGGCATGCACCTCATCATCCTGCGCGTACCGGGCATCTACGCCGCCGACCGCCTGCCGCTCGAGCGTCTCAAGGCCGGTACTCCCGCGATTGTCGCCGCCGAAGACTCCTACACCAATCATGTACACGCCGCCGATCTCGCGGCCTTGACGGTGCGCGCCATGCACCATGCCCGCAAGCGCCGGCCGCCGCTTATGCGCGTCTACAACGCCAATGACGACAGCGACATGAAGATGGGGGACTACTTCGACCTGGTGGCACAAGCGTTCGGCTTGCCCGCCCCGCCGCGCCTGCCGCGCGCGGCCATCGCCGGCGCGGTATCGCCAATGCTGCTTTCCTTCATGCGCGAATCGCGGCGCCTGGACAACGCGCGGCAAAAGCGCGAACTGCGCCTGGCGTTTCAGTTTCCCACGGTCGCCGACGGGGTGGCGGCCATCCGCAATTGCGCGTAGAGAATGCCTCCCATCTCGTTGAAGGCATAGTAGCTGCGCAGCAGTGCCGGCGCGTTCGGTATGTAGTCACCCCAGCGCCTGACAGGCGGCGAGGAGATCGGGTTCACCGGCGCCGGCAGCACCACGAAGCCGGCACGCTCGAACGCCAGCAGGGAGCGGCGCATGTGGAATGCGCTGGTGACAAGTATGATCCTGCTCACCTTCTGCGGCAGCAGAATGCGCGCGCTGAACTCGGCGTTTTCGACCGTGTTGCGCGACTCGTCTTCCAGCCAACGGGCGTCGACACCGAAGTCGCGCGCCAGCACCTCGCGCATGACCGCAGCTTCGGTCGGATCGAAGTCGTCCGGCTTGCCGCTGCTCACCAGCACCGGCAGGCCGGTCTGCTTCGCCAGGCGCGCGCCCGCATGAACCCGTTCGAGAGTGAACAAACCCGGCGCGGAGTCGATCACCTTGCCCACGGCATCGAATGCCAGACGCCGGCCACCGCCCAAAATGACAATGGCGTGGGCTGTGCCGAAGCGCGACGCCGCGGACTCGACCTCGACAGTCCGGCTAAGAAATGTCGAGACCGGCGGCAGGCTGAGCAACAGGACAAATGCCGCACACAAGGCGATAAGCCAACGCGCCAGCCCCGGGCGCCACCGCACCAGCAGCCAGGCCAGCAGCAACAGCCAACCCAGGCCCAGTGGCGGCAGCAACACTTGCTTGGCGACGCTGCCGATTTCCCAGATCATGTGGAGTTCCCCGATTCAGGTGCGCGCAGAAGCCGCGAGCTGCAGGCCGGCGTTGCCGCCCACAGCCGGTTGCAGTTTGCGCGCGATGAATACACAAGCTACGGTCAGCCCGGCCGCGCACAAGCCCACCGTGCCAAAGCCGGTAAGCGAGCCATCGGCCGCGTGGCCGATCATCACACCCGCCAGCAGCGAAGCCAGGCCCGCCGCCAGATTCTGCGCCGCGCTCGAAAGACTCATGAAGGCACCGCGCATGCGCGGGTCCACGCAGGTGGTGACCAATGCCATCAGCGGGATGAAGCGCCCCGACATCAGCACCATAAAGAGCGTACTCACCACCAGCAGCGCGGCCAAGGGCGCACGCGGCATGTGGGTCGAAATCAGGATCGGTACAACCGAGCAGCAAGCGAGGATCACGAACATGCGGCGCTTGCCGAAACGATCGGCCGACCAGCCGATCAGGCGCGAAGTGAAAATGGTGGCCAGCCCCCCGGCGAAAAACACCCAGGCCAGTTCCGCCTCGCCGATGCCGACATTCTTGACCTGATAGGCGCTGAGAAACGGAAACACGGCGAACCCGGACAGCGTGAACAGGAACACCGCCGCCAGCGCGCGGCGGTGCGTAGCGGAACTGAAGAGCCCGGTGAAGCGCCCCACCCAGCCCACAGGCGAGGCCTGCGATGAGTGCACATGGGAGTCGATGCGCGGCACCACGCCGGCGATGCAAAACCACAGCGCCAGACTGATCCCGCCCAGGGTGTAGAAAGGTGCGTGCCAGCCAAGGCGCGTGGCCAGCAGCAGACTGACTGGCACACCAAGCACTGATACCCGCGGAAACGCCGACATCACGATCCCCATGGCGCGGCCGCGGCGCCCGGCCGGGATCAGGTCGCCGACAATCGCCATCACCAGCGAACCGACCACGCCGCCCGAAGCGCCGGCCAGGGCGCGTGCCGCCAGCAGGGACCAGAATCCGGGCGCCAGCGCACAGGCAAGCGTGGCCACCACGAACAAGGCATAGACCAGCCCCAGCACCCTCTTGCGATCGAAACGATCGATCACCAGGCTTGCCGCCAAACCCGCGACGGCGGCCGCCAGCGCGTAAACCGATACCAGATAACCGAACTGGCTGGCAGTAATGCCCCACTCGCGCATGAACTGCGGCGCCAGCGGCGTCAGGATCATGAAATCGAGCAGGTGCGTGAACTGCAGCGCGGCCAGCAGCCACAGGATCGCGCGCTCACGGCGTGCCGACAAATGATGCCGCGAATCCTGCATGGGTCCCTGAGCGCTGCACGACCTTGGGTGGACCGGATGGTCGCCTTCGAAAACGCAATCGGCCCGCCGCTTGCACAGGGGGCCGATCGACTGGAACTGGTGCCGCTTGCCGGAATCGAACTGGCGACCTACGCGTTACGAGTGCGTTGCTCTACCAACTGAGCTAAAGCGGCGAAGAACGCCATTTTATCAAGAAATCGCCGGCTCATACCGCCAGCATTTCGCGCGCGGCCTTGCGCGTGGTGGCGGTGATTTCGGCGCCGCCCAGCATGCGCGCGATCTCTTCGATGCGACCGGCACGTGCCAGCGGACTGACCCTGGAGAGGGTGCGGCCGCCCGCGCTTTCCTTGGCCACTTGCCAATGATTGTCGCCTTGCGAGGCGACCTGGGCCAGGTGGGTCACGCACAGCACCTGGCGCTCGCGGCCGAGGGTCTTCAACTGACGGCCAACGATCTCCGCCACCGCGCCGCCGATGCCGGCATCGACCTCATCGAAGATCAGCGTCGGCACGCGTGCGGCACGGCTGGCGATCACCTGGATGGCCAGCGCGATGCGCGACAATTCGCCGCCGGAAGCCACCTTGGCGAGTGCGCGCGGTTCGACGCCGGCGTGTCCGGCGACGCGAAACTCGACGCGTTCCAGCCCGTTCGGTCCGCCCTCTTCCAGTGGCTCAAGCGCGATCTCGAAGCGGCCACCGGTCAAGGCCAGATCCTGCATGGCGGCCGTCACCTGGCCTGCCAGCAGCGCCGCGGCCTTGACCCGTGCGCCAGACAGCTTGCGCGCAGCCGCCGCATAGGCAGCCTGTGCCGCCTGCATTTGGGCCGACAGTGCGCCCACATCGGCGGCCAGCTTCAATTCCGCAAGGCGTGCCTGCATGCGCGCGTGCTCCTGTACCAGGTCACCCGGCGCCACCCGAAAACGGCGGCCCGCTCCATGCAGTGCTTCGACCCGCGCGGCGGTTTCGGCCAGACGCTGCGGGTCGAGTTCGGCGCGCCGCAGGTACTGCGCCAACTCGCGCGCCGCCTCCTGCACCTGTATGCGGGCCGGTTCGAGCTGGTCGCTGATCGCTTTCAGGGCGGGGTCGTAGTCGGCAAGGCCTTCGAGCCTGGCGCTCACAGCCGACAGGGTGCTAAGCGCCGCGCCGTCGCTTTCGGACAAGGCGTCGATCGCCGCCTCGACGCCTTCGATCAGGCTGGCCGCATGCGCCAAGCGCGTGTGCTCACGTTGCACCTCGTCCCACTCGCCCGGGCCAGGCGCCAGTCGATCCAGTTCCTCAAGCTGCCAGGCGACTCTTTCGCGTTCTTCCGCCAGCCGGCGGGCGTCGCCTTCGGCGCTAGCCAAAGCGTCCTTGAGCTTGCGATAACGGGCGTGCGCTTCGCGCACCGTGGCGGCCTGAACCTCCAGGCCCGCGTGCGTGTCGAGCAGAATACGCTGCGCGTCCGGGCGGCCAAGCGACTGGTGCGCATGCTGACCATGAATGTCAACCAGGAATTCGCCGGCCTCGCGCAATTGCGCCAGGGTCGCACTGCGGCCGTTGATGAAGGCGCGCGAACGACCGTTGGCGTCGATCACCCGGCGCAGAATGCAGCCCCTCTCCTCGCTGCCCAGTTCATGGTCGTTGAGCCAGTCACCCAGCGCCTGTGGCGCGTCGAAATCCGCGCTGATCTCGGCCTGGCGCGCACCTTCGCGGATCACGCCGGCCTCGCCGCGCTCCCCCAGCACCAGGTTCAAGGCATCGATCAGGATCGATTTGCCGGCGCCGGTCTCCCCGGTCAACACCGTAAAACCGGGCGCCAGTTCGAGCTCGAGCGCCTCGACGATGACGAAATCGCGAATGCTCAGGAAGCGCAGCACGTCGACAAGCCTTGATTCATCACTGCGCCGGCGGCAGCGAGCTCCAGTGGAGCTTTTCGCGCAACATGCGAAAGTAATCGTAGCCGCGCGGGTGCAGGAAACGGATGGTATGTTGCGAGCGGCGGATCGTGATGCAATCGCGCTCCTGCAGGGTGATGTGCGCCTGGCCGTCGAAATGCGCGCCGGCGTCACGACCGCGGGTGAGCGTCATTTCGACTTCGCAGTCGTCCGACAGCGCGATCGGCCGGTTCGAAAGCGCGTGCGGTGCCACCGGTACCAGCACGATGGCGGCAAGGTTGGGATGCATGATCGGCCCGTTGGCTGACAACGCATAGGCGGTCGATCCGGTGGGTGTGGCGACGATCAGGCCATCGGCACGCAGGTTGTAGACG
>JAYTDE010000630.1:0-2040 GCA_043736195.1 Burkholderiales bacterium
CGCGACCCGCGCCCCGAATTCAAGGCCGCGAAATTTCAGGAGGGGGTCAATACCCTGGCCGACCTCAAGCCCGGCATGTTGCTCGAAGGCGTGGTGACCAACGTCGCCAACTTCGGTGCGTTTGTCGATATCGGGGTGCATCAGGATGGGCTGGTGCACATCTCCGCCCTGGCCGAAAAATTCGTGCGCGATCCGCATGAAGTGGTCAAGGCCGGTCAGGTGGTCCGGGTCCGCGTTCTCGAAATTGATCTGAAGCGACAGCGGGTTGCGCTCACCATGCGTCTGTCCGAGACGGCGGTCGATGCCGCCGCACGCAGCCACGGGCGGAGTGCGTCGAACGCGCCGGCGCCAGCGCGCTCGCGAGTACGTGAGATGGCAGCGGCGGTGCCACCGGCCAACCCGATCGCGGCCGCCCTGGCGCGGGCCCAGGCGCGGGGCCGATAGGTGAGACGCAATGTCGTGCCGGCCTGTTTTGGCGGCGGCAGGCGTGACGTGATTGGCCGAATTGCGATGAAAAAAATGTCGCGCGGGACAATAGAGTCAACGGCGGGCACGATGTTTGCGTTGTTTGCGATACCTGCACCAGCAGCAATCGGCCATGAACGCCCGCACGCCCCATCCCCATGCGCATTTTGGCCGACCTTTGTGCCGCGAAGATCTGGCCACCGGCTCCTTGCGCGCGGCCTACCTCGGTACCGAGATGGGGGTGGCGACCTGGAGTGATCGCCAGCTTGATCACTCCCTGGATCGCATGCTGTCCTGCGTGCCAACCGGGGATGTCTGGGTGTTCGCCTACGGCTCGCTGATCTGGAACCCGCTGTTTCACTTCGCCGCCAAGCGCTTGGCTAAGGTCTATGGCCTGCACCGCTCGTTTTGCCTGTGGTCGCGCATCGGGCGCGGCACGCCGCAACAGCCGGGGCTGGTACTCGGGCTCGATCACGGCGGCTCTTGCGCGGGGTTGGCGTACCGCATTGCGCAAGCGCATGTGCGGGAAGAACTACGCCTGTTGTGGCGGCGCGAAATGGTCACCGGTGCGTACGTTCCCACCTGGGTGAAGGCGAACACGCCTTACGGTGCGGTGGCGGCGATCACGTTCGTGATCAACCACAAGAGCGTCGCTTACGCCGGCAAGCTCAGTACGCCGGATGCGGCTCGTTGCATTGCCGGGGCCAGCGGCCTGCATGGCCGATGTGCCGAGTATCTTGCGCTGACCGCCAGCGGCTTGCGTGAGCACGGGATTGAAGACCACACACTATGCGAGGTTGAACAGGCGCTGGCGGCGATCCCTGCCTGAACCGCGACGGCATGGCAGGCGCCGGCGGCCGGCATTTGCGCGACAATCGCGCTTTTCCGCTATTCGGCGCCGCTTACCGGCGACGCCGGCTTGATCACCGATGAAACTTGTTACGCTCAAGGACGGCTCGCGCGACGGCATGCTGGCGGTTGTCTCGCGCGACCTCAAGACGGCGCACCTGGCCGACGGCATCGCGCCCACCATGCAGCGCGCGCTCGACGACTGGAACTTCATCGCGCCGCAACTTGAAGAGTTGTCGCTCCAGCTTGGCAGCGGTCGGGCGCGGCGACCGTTCGAATTCGTGCCGGCCAATTGCATGGCGCCGCTGCCACGCGCGCATCAGTGGCTCGACGGTTCGGTATATGAACAGCATGTCGAACTCCTGACCCGCGCCTTCAGCGGCAAGCTGCCCGACAATCTGTGGCGCGAGCCGATGATGTATCAGGGCGGCTGTGACGACTTCCTCGGGCCTGGCGATGCTGCCATCTTCGCCGAGGAGCACTGGGGCATCGATTTCGAACCGGAACTTGGCGTCGTGCTTGGCGACACGCCGATGCAGGTACGGCGCGATGATGCGCTCGACCATGTGCGACTGCTGGTGCTGGCCAACGACTGGTCGCTGCGCAACCTGATCGCCGCGGAACTGGGCAAAAGTTTCGGCTTTCTACAGAGCAAGCCGGCGACCGGTTTCGCGCCGCTGGCGATCACGCCGGACGAAATCGGCGAGGCCTGGAGCGGCGGGCTTG
>JAYTDE010000631.1:0-2232 GCA_043736195.1 Burkholderiales bacterium
GGCCCCATCTGCTACATGCATCCGGACGATATAGGAAAGCTGCATGTCCCGGGCTCGACGCGCGCCGGCGAAACGATCCGGCCCGACTATGCGCAGGCCCAGGATGGGGTGGATACGCTGAAGGTTTTGATGGTCACCGACCACATGGTGATGTTTGAATCGTATCGCAGCAAGGGCGCGATCGATACCGCCCACCTGCATCCGGATCACCATTCGACGGTCTACCAGAAGAAGGGACGGGTACGCATGCGCATCGGCCGCGAAGTGTTCATAGTCGAAGAGGGCGACACCTACTACCACCCGATGGGAATGGTCCACCAGCACGAGGCGCTGGAGGATTCGCTGCGGATTGAAATCAAGACCTATCCCAATGGCGGGGCGGTGGCGTCGTGGAACAGGTTGGTCGGCGGTCCACAGTTCGCGGATCCCAAGTAGAGGGCGATATGCAAGTCGATGCCCGGCAGGCGGCAGTGACGCCGGAAGGCCTCGGCTTCCCTGCTTGTATCGCCTGCGGAATCCACACCGAGTCCCGCGAACATGGGCGCCCGCCGCCGCACATTGAACCGCCGGCCGAAGTAAGCCGAAAGCAGGCAACATGATTCCAGCAAGACCGTTTTTTCGCGCCGACCAGGTCGGCAGCCTGCTGCGCCCGACGGCGCTGGTTGCGGCGCGCGAGCGCTTCAAGGCGGGATCCATCGACCGCCCGGCTTTGCGCAGCGCCGAAGATTCTGCGATCCGCGACATCGTGCGACAGCAGGAGAAACTGGGCTTCGAAGTCGTGGTCGATGGCGAATTCCGCCGCGAGAACTGGTGGATCGATTTCGTGGCCGAACTGCGCGGTGTCGAGATTCGCGAGGGCGACGCGGCCCAAGCCTTCGTAGCACCCAACGCCGCGCAGGATGATCACGGTCACGGCTGGCAATACGTGCCGAAGAACGTGGTGACCACCGGCCGCGTGCATGTGGATGCGCCGATCACGGTGCCGGACTTCGCGTACCTGCAAGGCGCCACCGCGAAGATCGGCAAGATCACCCTGCCATCGCCCACGCGCCTGCATTTTCACGGCGGCCGCGCGTCGGTGTCGCAACAGGCGTATCCCGACATCGAGGCGTTCTTCGCCGATCTGGCGCAGGTGTACCGCAACGAGATCGCAGCCCTGGAAGCCGCCGGCTGCCGCTACATCCAGATCGATGACCCGCTGATGACCTATTTCATCAGTGAGCGCCTGCGCGCCGAAGTGCGCGCGGCCGGGGATGATCCGGATGCCCGGTTACGCCGCTATGTGGCACTGACCAACGACTGCATTGCCAAACGCCGGCCCGACACCGCCGTCGGCATTCACGTGTGTCGCGGCAATTCGAGAAGCGGCTGGATCGCCGAGGGCGGCTATGAGCGCATCGCCGAAGCGGTGCTGGGCGGCCTGAAGCCGGACCACTTCCTGCTGGAGTATGACGACCTGCGTTCCGGCGACTTCGCGCCCCTGCGTCATGTGCCGCGCGGCATGCGGGTGGTGCTGGGGCTCATCACCACCAAGCGCGGGCAGCTTGAGCCCGCCGACGATCTGGTGCGCCGCATCGACGAGGCCAGTCGCCTGGTACCGCTCGAAAACTTAGGCATCAGCCCGCAATGCGGCTTCGCCAGCACGGTCGAAGGCAACATCATCACCCCTGACGAGCAATGGAACAAGCTTGCACGGGTGGTCGAGGTGGCACGCCGGGTGTGGGGGCATGCCTGACGATGAGTCCTCGCGCGACGCGCAAGAGCGTGCCGCTGGCGTTTTATTTTCACTTTGCACCTGATTTTCAATCACCGGAAGGTTTTTCATGCTCAGAATCGTTCGCACCGTCTTTTGGCAGTTATCCCTGGCGCTGTCCGCAAGCGCGTTTGCAGGTCTGGCGTTGGCCCAGGCTTTTCCCACCAAGCCGATCCGCATCATCGTCCCCTTCGGTGCCGGCGGCATCGCCGACATCACCGCGCGCACCGTCGCGCAGCGCATGAGCGAGACCCTGGGGCAGCAGGTGCTGGTCGACAACCGGCCGAGCGCCGGCGGCATCGTTGCCTCCGAAGCGGTGGCCAACGCCCTGCCGGATGGCTACACCCTGCTCCTGATGTCCAACGGCACGGCGGTGTCGGCCGGGCTCTTCAAGGCCTTGCCGTTCGATCCGGTCAAGGACTTTGCGACCGTCTCGACCCTGGGGTTTTTCGACATTGCGCTTGTCACCGGCACCGAGT
>JAYTDE010000632.1:0-1667 GCA_043736195.1 Burkholderiales bacterium
CACCTGTTTTTCGCGGATCACCAGATCGTAGGCCGGCACAGCCAGCTCCGTATCGACGTAGCCCATCGCCACCACCCGTCCGCCGGGACAGCAGGCGGAAACGGACTGGAACAGCGACTCTCTCTTTCCGACATTGTCGACGACGACGTCGAATCCGCCATCGAGTTCGCGCGCCGCGTCCATCAAGCTGCCGCGCGCCGGGTTGATGATGCGTTCGGCGCCGAAACCCTTCGCGCGTTCAAGTTTGCGATCGTCGAGGTCGACGCAGGTGACATGCGCACCCATCAGGCGTGCGATCTTCACGCCCTGCAGTCCGAGGCCGCCAGTGCCGACAATCGCCAGCTGGGTGCCGACACCTACGCCGCCGACCGTCTTGAGACCACGATACATGGCGGCAACCGCATCCGGGATGACGGCGGCTTTTTCGAAGCTGACAGAATCGGCGATTGGCTCGACATTGGCGGCCGGCACGTTGGCGAATTCGGCCATACCGCCGTTGCGCTCGAAGCCGATGCGCGACAGCGCGCTGCAGCGGCTGCTTTCGCCGCGCAGGCAGAAGCGGCAACGGCCGCAATTGACGTCGACGAACACGGTCACCCGGGTACCGATGGCCACGTTGTCGACCTCAGAACCCAGCCGCACGACTACCCCGGCGAATTCGTGGCCGGGGACCAGCGGGGTCGCAACCGTCGGCACCCGGCCCTCTTGAATATGGATGTCGGTCAGGCACAGGCCGCAGGCGCGCACCGCGATGGTGACTTCGTCGGGGCCGGGCGGCGGCAACTCGACTTCGCGAATCGCCAGCGGCTGGTTGAAGGCTTCGAGGACAGCGGCTTTCATGATGCTTTCGGGTGGCGTGGCGGTGGGTTCTATTTGAGCCCGGAGAGTCCAAAGCCCTTGTTTACCAGACGCTGCAGCAAGGCGAACAGCAAGAAGGTCGGGATCGTCGCCAACACTGCGATCGACATCTGTTCGGTGGCCGGGTTACCGTAGTCGTCACCGAAGCGCACCAGTCCGAGAGGGAAGGTGCGGAATTCGTCCTTGGAGGCGACCGTCAGGGGCCACAGGAACTGGTCCCAGCTATCGCGGAAGGTCAGGACCGCCAGCACCGCTAGTGCCGGTAGGCACTGCGGCAGGATGATCTGACACAGGATGCGCAGTTCGCCCGCGCCGTCGATGCGCGCCGCCTCGATGTAGTCGCTCGGAATGGTGAGCATGGACTGGCGCATCAGGAAAATGCCGAAGGCGTCGATCAGCAGTGGCCCTGCCAGACCCTGATAGGTGTTGATCCAGCCAAACTGGTGGATCACCAGGAAGGTTGGCACCAGGGTGACCTCGAGCGGCAGCATCAGGGTGCTCAGGATCGCCACCAGCACGAAGCGTTCGCCGGGAAAACGGAACTTCGCCAGCCCGTAGCCCGCCAGGGTGCAGAAGACCAGGTTGCTGGTCATTACGATCAGCGACACCACACCGCTGTTGAAGAAGAATTGCGCGAACGGCGCGCGCGACAGGGCATTGGGATAATTCTCCGGATGCCAGGGTGATGGTATCCATTCGGTCTTGAGCTGGAACATTTTCTCACCCGCCTGGAACGAGGTTGTGAGCATCCAGACGATCGGCATCAGCATCGCGCAGGCGAGCAGGGTCAGGGCCAGCGCGCCGGGCCA
>JAYTDE010000633.1:0-2435 GCA_043736195.1 Burkholderiales bacterium
ATCGACGGCAGCGGCGCGCCGCGCAGCATGGGCGATGTCGGCATCAGCGACGGCAAGATCGTGGCGCTTGGCCATGCGCCGGACGATGCGCACAAGACCATCAATGCGCGCGGCCGCGTGGTGTGCCCAGGCTTTGTCGACATCCACACCCACTACGATGCGCAAGTGTTGTGGGATCCGATGATGACGGTCTCGCCCTGGCATGGCGTGACCACCGCGGTGATGGGCTCCTGCGGCTTCGGCATCGCGCCCACCCGCCCGGCCGGGCGCAGCCTGATTTTGCGCACCCTGGAGCGGGTCGAAGCCATGAGCCTGGCCGCGCTCGAAGCCGGCATCGGCCCGGATTGGCCGTTCGAAACCTTCCCGCAATACTTAGACGCGATCGAGGCACGCGGCACCGCGATCAATACCGCGGTGATGATCGGCCATACGCCGACCCGGTTGTATGTGATGGGCGAGGCCGCGGTGGAACGCGAAGCCACGCCGGAAGAAGTCGCGGCCATGCGCGCCATCGTGGCCGAGGGTATCAAGGCCGGTGCCATCGCCTTCGCCACGTCGGTCTCGCAGGTACATGTGGGCTTCGACGGCAAGCCCGTGCCCAGCCGCATGGCTTCGAAGGACGAGTTGATCGAAATGGCGCGCGGCGTGCGTGATGCCGGCAGCGGCATGATCCACTACAACCTGTTGCGCGAGCCGGACTTTTCCGCCTTCGAGGCGATGCAGCGCGAAAGCGGCGCCACCGTGTGCTGGACCGCGCTTCTGGCCGGCCAGCGCGGGCCCGGCGGCCATCGCGACACGCTGGCCAAGAGTGCCGCGCTGATTGCGCGCGGCCTGCCGATCTATCCGCAAACCGCCTGCCGGCCGATCGTTTTCGAGTATGACTTTCGCTCACCGGTGGTCTACGACACATGGAAACTGTTCGAGCCGGTGCGCAAGGCTGGCAGTGCCAGCGAGCGCGCAAGCATCTATGCCGATCCCGAGTTTCGCCGCCAGATGCGCGACGAAGTCGCCGGCCGCGGCGGGCGCGACCAGTATTTCTCCGCCGGTGCGGCCGAAGGTGAATCGCGGCGCGCCAGTTGGCGCCTGACTGAAATTTCCTTTTGCGCGTCGGAGCCGCAACTCGCCGGGCGACGCGTTTTGGATGTCGCGCGCGAACGCGGCATGCACGCCGCCGATCTGCTGCTCGATCTTGCCGCGCAAATGGACCCACCGGCGCGCTTTCGCGTGCCGGTGGTCAATTTCGACGAGGACGAAGTCGAGGAGCTGCTCAAGGACCCGAACGTCGTGCTGGGCTTGGGTGATGGCGGCGCGCACTTATCGCAGCTATGCGATGCCTGCTACTCGACCTACCTGCTGGGTCATTGGGTACGTGAGCGAGGCGCCCTCACCCTCGAACGCGCGGTCCATATGCTGACCGCGCGCACCGCGCAGGTATTCGGCATTCGCGATCGCGGCCTGCTGGCCATCGGCCGCCCGGCCGACGTGGTGGTGTTCGATCCTGACACCGTGGGCGCCGGCCCGCTGGAACGCGTGCACGACTTGCCGGCCGGTGCCGACCGCCTGATCTCGAAACCGCGCGGCATCGATGCTGTGGTGGTCAACGGCATGGTGTTGCCGGCGCCCGGCGCGCCATGGCCTGACGGCGAGCCTTACCCGGGCAGGCTGTTGCGCAATGGCGCGGCACGCTAGGACAGGTGCGCGCACACCCTTTCCCTTTCACCACAAGCCTTTCCCCGCACAAAGGGAAAAGGCATCGATAGACCGGAGAACCGCCGATGAACCGTGAACTTGAACGTCGCCTGATCCTCAAGGGCATTGCCAGCGCATCTCTGCTCGGTGCCGCGCCGCATACCTTCGCACAGGCTGCGCCGAAACCGAAGCTGACCTCGATTCGCTCGACCGCGCGCTCCTGGCTGTGGAGCCCGGAAGACTATGCAAGCAACACCGGCTTGTACGACAAGGCCGGTCTCGCAGTCGAGCTGGCGGCGACCAATCGCGGCGTCAACCAGGATGCACTCTTGTCGGGTGCGGCCGACATCCTGCTCGGCGCCCCGACCCAGAACATGCGAGTGCAGATGCGCAAACAACCGGTGAAAATGATCTGCGGCTTTGTCAACAAGTTCGCCTCGAATATCGTGGTCAAGAAAAATTTCGCCGACAAGGCCGGAGTCACCGAAGCCTCACCGGTGGCGGCCAAGGCAGCCGTGCTCAAGGGCCTGAAGATCGGCACCACCGGCCCCGGCGCCGGCCCCGATCAACTCACGCGCTACATGATGAACATCGCGCGCATCAATCCGGACCGCGAAGCGCAACTGGTGCCGATCCAGGGCGGACCGGCGGCGATGATCGCGGCCTTCGACCGCGGCCAGATCGACGGTTTCTGCCTTTCGTCGCCCACCTCGGACGTGGCGGTGGCGAAATTCGGCGGCGTGTAT
>JAYTDE010000634.1:0-10213 GCA_043736195.1 Burkholderiales bacterium
TCCCAGGACTTGATCACGCCTTCGGTCAAGAGGGCCTCGGATCCCCCTGCCAGCGCCGCGCCCACCAGACCGAAGCGAATCGCGCGAAACGCTTCGCCGATGGCCACCGCCGAAGAGGAGCAAGCCGACGAATAGGTGCAACTGGGCCCGTGGATCCCCAACTCGATGCCGATCTGGCCGGTCGACGCATTGGTCATCACCGCGACGATGGTCGAAGGTTTGAGGCGCGACGCTTTTTTGACCAGCAAATCCTGATACGCGCCTTCGAGAGACGCGGCGCCGCCCATGCCGGTTCCCCAGTAGAGCCCGATGTCATGCGCGGTGTCGCCCTCGATCATCAGGCCCGAAGCGGCATGCGCCTGACGCGCGGCCAGCAGCGCGAGCATCGCCGCCCGGTCCAGCCCGATACGCCTGAGCTTCGGGAAATGCGCATCGAGGTCGCAATCGACCACACCGGCATAGGTGGATCCCGGCCAGGAGGCTTGCAACTTGCGAATTCCGCAGCGGCCTGCGCTCAAGGCCGCGAAGAAACTGTCCGGATCGTTTCCCAGCGGCGAGATCGCTCCCAGGCCGGTGACGACGACGCGTTTCACGTGGTTTCGGCGACCTTCTTGGCAAGCAGGCGATCGACTTCGCTGGCGATGTCGGCCACCGTCCCGACCGGGGTCGGGTCGGTGTTGAGGTCGAGCTTGAATTGATCTTCAAGCTTGAACAGGAATTCGAGTGTGGCCAGCGAATCGACACCCAGATCGGCCAGCTTGGCCTCGGGCGTGACCTGCTCGGGCTTCAGTTCGAATTCCGCGACCAGCATTTCCTGCACGATGGCAAGCGTACTCATGTCATTGTCATTGGTTGAAACCGGCGGCTTTGGTCCCCGCGCGAGGGAAGGGATTGTACCCCTGTCGCCGATCTTGGACTTACTTGAAGTCCGCCATCATCTGATCGGCGATCGTGATTCCTTCGGAGCTTGCCGCGCACAGGTCGGCATAACTGGCGAATGGTGGTGCGGGGGGCATGCCCTCGTCCGCAAGATGCTCGTTGCGAAACGTCATGTTGAGCGCGGCGAAGCTGCCATACAAGCGAATCGCGCGTTGCATGATGCGCGGATGGCACGGCCCGAGCCGCGCCTGATATTCCCCGCTCATCGCATCGAGCTCGTCCGGCGTTGCCTGCCGGTAGCGCGCGACTGTCGGAGGCACGCCGCGGCCGCGCGCCATCGCGGCATCGAGTTCAGTGAAGGTGGATGCGCGCGCCGGACCGGCCGACAGGTGATAAAAACGGTGCTTGAGTTGTGGTTTGAGAGTCAGTTCGATCAGCGTGCGGGCGGCCCAATCGACTGGAATCACGTCGATGCGGCCATCCACCGGCACGGTGAAGCGCTCCAGCATTTGCGCGGTGCGAAACACCCAGTAAATACTGCCGGAGGGGCGCGTGCCGAGCTTGCTGTGGCCGACCACGATAGTGAGCCGCGCCTGGATCAGCGGCAATTGCGGCAGGTCGCGCTTGAGGCGATTTTCGATCTCCATCTTGGTTTCCGAATAGGGCACCAGGTGGCGGACGGGTGCGGGTGCGCTGTAGTCCTCCGGCACCGGTACCGGCGCATCCGGGCCCACGCACATGGCGGTACCGACATGGACAAAGCGGCGCAGCGGGGCGATTTCGCTCAAGCGTTGCGCGAAGACAAAGGTGCCGTCTACATTGATGGGCCACAACTGCGGGTTGTGGGCAAATGTCGTCAGCGCGGCCGAGTTGATTACATGGGTGACGGACGCCATCTGCGGGTCTGCACAAAGGGCTAGCGGATCACGCAAGTCGCCGATGATGATTTGCTCCGGCGTGAGCCGCGTGCGCAGTGCGGGTTCTACTTCGAAGCGCGCCAGCACCTCCTGCATGCGTGCCATGCCCTCAGCCCGGCTGCCGGCACGTACCTGCAGCCGCACCGCCGGCCACTGCGGACGGGTGAGCAGGTCGGCGGCGATGGCGCCGCCCAGGAAACCGGTGGCGCCGGTCAGGAGCAGTCGGGATTGTCGATCGAACATGAGCACGCAGCACTGCCCGCAGGGGTGGCGGATTGAATGACCACGAATTATAGGCGTGTGCCCAGTAAAGCTATTGTGCCAAGGCCGATTCACTGGGTGTCGTGAAAAGCCGTGTGCATTCACCGCTGGACACTCTAAAATCGGAGGTTCAACGTGCTTTCCGTCAGGCTCTTCCCGTGTTTTCCCGTAAACGCCGCCTGTTCCGCGCCATGGAAGCGCCAAGTTTCCTGGGGCGCGCCGGCGCGGAGCTGAAAAACACCGAACAGGAAATCCGCACGTTTCACTTGCGCCTGGCCGCAGCCACTGCGCTCGTCATGCTGTGTTTCGGCTTGTTGCTGGCGCGCTTTGTGTATCTGCAAGTCGCCAACTACGACGAATACCAGTCCGCCGCCGAGGACAATCGTATTTCCATCCTGCCGATCGTGCCGAATCGCGGCCTGATCTTCGATCGCAACGGCGTGGTGCTGGCACGCAATTTTTCGGCCTACACGCTGGAGATCACGCCTTCGAAGGTGGCGGACTTGGACGACACCATTGATGAGCTGGCCAAGTTGATCGAGGTGCAGCCCCGCGACCGCAAGCGCTTCCAGAAGCTTCTGGCGGAGTCGCGCAACTTTGATTCGCTGCCGATTCGCACCCGCCTCTCCGATGAAGAGGTGGCCCGTTTCGCCGCCAACCGCTGGCGTTTCAAGGGCGTTGAGATCAAGGCACGCCTGTTTCGTCAATATCCGCTGGGCGAAGCGGCGGCTCATGTGGTCGGCTATATCGGACGTATCAGCCAGAAAGACCAGGAATGGCTCGAAGAACGCGAAATGACGGCCAATTACAAGGGTTCCGAGCATATTGGCAAGATCGGCATCGAACAGAGCTACGAGCGCGAGCTGCACGGCACTACCGGGTCGGAGCAGGTCGAGGTCGATGCCGGCGGGCGGGCGGTGCGCACCTTGTCACGCATAGCGCCGGTGGCCGGCAACAACCTGACGCTCACGATCGATATCGAACTGCAACAAATTGCCGAAGCGGCGCTGGGGGATCGCAAGGGTGCGGTGGTGGCGATCGACCCGGCCACCGGGGAGCTGCTGGCATTCGTCAGCCGTCCTGGCTTCGACCCGAATCTGTTCGTCGACGGTATTGACACCGCGAACTGGGACCTGCTCAACAACTCGCCCGACAAGCCCCTGCTCAACCGCCCGTTGCGCGGGACCTATCCGCCCGGGTCGACCTTCAAGCCTTTCATGGCGCTGGCGGCGCTGACCTCCGGCAAGCGGCGGCCCGAGCAGACCATCAGCGACCCCGGCTACTTCATGTTCGGCAACCACCGATTCCGCGACGACAAGGTGGGTGGCCATGGCGTGGTCGACATGGTCAAGTCGATCATCGTGTCCTGCGATACCTATTACTACATTCTGGCCAACGACATGGGGGTCGACACCATCGCACGCTATCTGGCACCCCTGGGTTTCGGCGCCCTGACCGGCATCGACCTAGAAGGCGAAGTGGCCGGGGTTTTGCCTTCCACCGCCTGGAAAGCGGCGCGCTTTCGCCGCCCGGAGCAGAAGAAATGGTATGCCGGCGAGACCATTTCGGTCGGCATCGGCCAAGGCTACAACGCGTATACGCCGCTGCAATTGGCGCATGCGACCGCGATTCTCGCCGCCAATGGCCTGGTCAAGCCGCCACGACTGGTACGTGAGATCCACGATTTGCGCACCAACCAGAAACGCGCGGTCGAGTTGCAAATCCCCAAGGCCGCCGATGGCAGCGTACGGCCGGCGCAGATCCCTTACAACCCTGAGCATCTGGCCGTGGTCAAGCGTGGTCTGGAAGGCGTGCCGATCTCGGGTACCGGCGCGCGCGCGTTCGCCGGCGCCGCCTATGCGAGCGCCGGCAAGACCGGAACCGCGCAGGTTTTTACCGTGAAGCAAAACGAGAAGTACGACGCCAAGCGCCTTGCCGCGCATTTGCACGACCATGCCTTGTACATGGCTTATGCACCGGCCAATGCACCAAGGCTCGCGTTGGCCGTGGTGGTGGAAAATGGCGGCTTTGGCGCGCAATCGGCGGCGCCGATCGCTCGTATCGTGTTTGACTACTACCTCACCGGCAAGCGTCCGGTGAAGCCCGGCGCGGCGCCGTTCCTGGGCAGGCCGGGGGCGGAAACCGAGGACGAAAGTGATTAGGCGCTGGGCGGGCCGAATCTTCGGGCAGCTTGATCCGGCGCTGATGATCATCGTCAGCCTGTTGGTGACGGTCGGCTTGATCGTTCTGTTTTCAGCCACCTACGACCAGCCCGCACGCTTTTACGACCAGTTGCGCAACATCGGTGTGGCGCTTCTGGTGATGTGGGTGGCCGCTCAGGTTCCGCCGCAAACCCTGATGCGCGTGGCAGTGCCGATTTACCTGGTCGGCATCGCTCTGCTGTTGGCGGTGTTTCTGTTCGGGGTGCGCAAAAAAGGTGCGACGCGCTGGCTCAATCTCGGGCTCACCACCATCCAGCCGTCCGAGATCATGAAGATCGCCATGCCGCTGATGATCGCCTGGTATTTCCACAAGCGCGAAGTGCTGGTGCGCGCGCGCGATTACCTGCTGGCGGCTTTGTTGCTGGCCGTGCCGGTCGGGCTGATCGCCAGGCAACCCGATCTGGGCACCGCCCTCTTGGTCTTCGCCGCCGGCATGTACGTGATTTTCTTCGCGGGCCTGTCATGGAAGCTGATCGCACCAGCTCTCTTCGCCGCGATCGTGGTCGTGGCCGGCGTGGTCGTGTTCGAGGACCGACTCTGCCAGGCGGAAGTGTCGTGGCCGGGTTTCAAGGAGTACCAGAAGCACCGTGTCTGTACCTTGCTCGACCCTTCCACGGATCCGCTGGGCAAAGGCTTTCACACCATCCAGTCGACCATCGCGGTGGGCTCCGGCGGGACCGTGGGCAAGGGCTGGCTGAAAGGCACACAGACCCATCTCGAATTCATCCCCGAGCGCCATACCGACTTCATTTTCGCCGTCTACGCCGAGGAGTTCGGCTTGGTCGGCAACCTCGTGTTGTTGCTTCTTTACTGCTTTCTGATCGCCCGCGGCCTGATCATCGCGGCCAATGCGCCGACCTACTTTGCGCGCCTCTTGGCGGGGTCGATCACCATGATTTTCTTCACCTATGCTTTCGTGAACATGGGTATGGTCAGCGGCATCCTGCCGGTGGTGGGTGTGCCATTGCCGCTGGTAAGCTACGGCGGCACCGCTCTGGTGACACTGTTCCTGGGCATCGGCATTCTGATGAGCATCCAGAAACACCGCAAGCTGGTTCAAACCTGATCCGGTTCTACTTCGAGTTTCACATGCAACCCCTGCCCGCCATCATCAATCACCTGCTGTCGCAGCACACCTGGGCGCGCGACAAGCTCATGGAGCATGCCGGCAAGAGCGTGCGCATCGACGCGATGCCATTCGCGATCACACTTTTGGTCACCGCATCAGGCGCGGTCGAAGCGATACCCGAGCCCGGCAAGACTGACGTTGCCTTCAAGCTGAGTCTGGCGCAATTGCCTCTGATGCTGGCCGATCCCGAACGGGCCCTGAAGTCGGTGCACCTGGAGGGCGATGCCGAATTCGCGCACACATTGGGCACACTCATGCGAGAGCTGCGCTGGGACGCCGAGGAGGACTTGAGCCGGTTGATTGGTGATGTAGCGGCCTATCGAGCCATGCAGGGCGCGCGCGCCTTCAACGCCTGGGGGCGCGACGCCGCGCAACGACTGGCCGGCAACAGCGCCGCGTTTCTGGTTGACGAGGAACCGATGCTGGTGCGGCCCCGCATGGTGGAGCAGTTCGCCGATGAGGTGGCGGCGGCGCGCGATGCGTGTGCGCGGCTGGAAAAGCGTATCGCGCTGATCGAGGCGAGAAACAAGGCAGCCAGCGGCAGTTGACCGGGCGGCGGTCCGCTCGCGCCGCTTCGCGAAGCGGCGAACAAAAAACAACGTCGCGCCCGCCGCTTTAGCCTGCTTGATTCAGGCCGGCAGTCGTAACAGTGCGGTTATCTCCGCGCGCGAAGGCATGCTGCGCGCGCCAAGGCGCCCCACCTTGAGCGCCGCCGCCGCCGCGGCAAACCGGATAGCCGCTTCGACCGACGCGCCCTCCGCGATGCGAACAGTGAACGCGCCGTGAAACGCATCACCCGCGCCGGTGGTATCGACCGCTTTAACCCGGAAAGCAGGGGTATGGCGCAGTTGATCCGGGGCGTCTTTGGTAATCCACTCGCATCCGTGTTCACCACGCGTGACCACCGCGGCGCACGCCCCCAGGGCAAGTGCCTCCTGCAATCCGGGCAAGGATGACGCAGATGTGAAGGCGGTGAAACCCGGCGCTGAAAACACCGCGTAGTCGACCTGCCGTACCAGGGCTCGCAGATGATCGCGTTCGCCCATATCGCCGTCGAGTACGGTGGGCACATCGGCGGCTCGTGCTGCTGCCAGGGCTTGGAGCGAACCGCGCGGCCAGCGCACGTCTGCCAGCAGCGCCGCAGCATCCTTCAATCGGTGCAGCGGCATCCATCGGCCATCGTCGGCCAGCACCGCACCACGCATGCCCACAATCAGGCGCTCACCCGCGGCATCGACCAGGATTGCGGAGTGCGAGGATGTGCCGCCAGGCACGCGGTGCATGTAGGTTGCGTCAACGCCGTGTCTGGCGAAGTCCTCGTCCATTGCGTCCGCAATGGCATCGTCGCCGGCCGGGCCCCAGAATTCAGCGCTCGCGCCAAGATGGGCGATGGCTACCGCCGCGTTGGCGGCCATGCCGCCACCGAGTTCAAAGTAGTCGCGTGCCGCGATCTTGGCCGGCGGGGAAACAACGCGTTCGACCATGAAGACGCGGTCAAAGGCGGTATGGCCGACGCAGATGATGCGCATTGGCCGATTATCGGACAGGTCCGATCATGCGGCAAGCCATGCGCTATCGAGGGTGGTTACAGGATGATTCGGGTAAAGTCCGGCATCGTTTGCCATTGGTCTCGAGCGTTTTTTCGTGCGTCCCTTCCGTCTGCTGAAAATCCTTTCCATCGCGTTCCGTTTCGGACTGGACGAATTTTTCATGGCGGCGGCCAAGCCGGGGCCGCTGAAATCGCTTTACCTGACGCTATTCTTCTGGCGCACTTTCACCACGCCGCGCGGCGTGCGCCTGCGCCAGGCGCTGGAAACGCTGGGTCCGATTTTCGTCAAGTTCGGCCAGGTTCTTTCGACCCGGCGCGATCTTCTGCCGGCGGATATCGCCGACGAATTGGCGCATTTGCAGGACCGCGTGCCGCCCTTCGACCCGGCGCTTGCCGAGAAGCAGATCGAACTTTCGTTCAACCAGCGCCCGGCCGATTTATTCAAATCGTTCGAGCGCGAGCCGGTGGCTTCGGCCTCGATCGCGCAGGTGCATTTCGCGGTGTTGCACGATGGTCGCGAGGTTGCGGTCAAGGTGCTGCGCCCGGGAATGCTCAAGGCCATTGAAAGCGATCTCGACCTGATGCGGGTTGGCGCCGGCATCATCGAGCGCCTGTGGGCGGACGGCAAGCGCCTGAAGCCGCGCGAGGTGGTGGCCGAGTTCGACATGTATCTGCACGACGAACTCGATCTGGTGCGCGAGGGCGCCAATGCCAGCCAGCTGCGACGCAATTTCGCCCCCGAAAGCGCGCGCGGAAACCTGTTGATGGTGCCCGAGATCCACTGGGACTACACCGCCAGCGCGGTGTTGACCATGCAGCGCATGAAGGGTATTCCGATCAGCCAGATCGATCGGCTGAAGGCCGCCGGGATCGATTTGCAGAAGCTTTCGCGTGACGGGGTCGAGATTTTTTTCTCGCAAGTGTTCTCCGACGGGTTTTTCCACGCCGACATGCATCCCGGCAACATCTATGTCAGCGATGCGCCCGAAACCCTGGGTCGCTACATCGCGCTTGATTTCGGTATCGTCGGCACGCTCTCCGAGGTCGACAAGGATTACCTGGCGCAGAACTTTCTGGCGTTTTTCAACCGTGATTACCACCGTGTCGCAGTGCTGCATGTGGAATCGGGCTGGGCACCGCGCGACACCAATGTCGAGGCGCTGGAGGGTGCCGTGCGCGCCTGCTGCGAGCCCCATTTCGACCGCCCCTTGAAGGAGATTTCCCTGGGTCAGGTGCTGCTGCGCCTGTTCCAGACTTCGCGCCGTTTCAACGTCGAGATCCAGCCGCAGCTGGTGCTGCTGCAAAAAACCCTGCTCAATATCGAAGGTCTGGGGCGCCAACTCGATCCCGAACTTGATTTGTGGAAAACCGCCAAGCCTTACCTTGAAAAATGGATGTTCAAGCAAATCGGTTGGGAGGGATTCCTGGCCAATGCCAAGCGCGAGGCCCCGCACTTCGCGAAAATGCTGCCGCAATGGCCGCGCCTGGTGACGCGTGTGCTTGAGCGCGCCGCGCACGGCGCGAAGGACGAGGCAGCGCTGCGCGTGTTGGCGGAATCGGTCGACCGGCAAGGGCGCCGCATGCGCACGCTGACCGTGCTGGTGCTCGCCCTCGTGGTCCTGCTTCTGGTTGAAGCGGTCTGGCTGCTACGGCTTTAAAGTAGCGTCGCGACGATCGCAGACAGTGCGGGCTTGCACGGGAACGCGAAGGCTGCGTCCGGCAGGGGCAGCAGCTGATTGATGGCTTTGGCGTTGCGCCGTTTGCCAGGATCCGCAGCCTGCGCGCTGATTTTATAATCGTCCTGATCCCTTCTGGCCCCTGCACACTGGAACCTCGCCATGCTCATCGGTTTCGTCACACTCTACCTGCTGGTTTCGGTTGGCATCGGCTTGTATGCAGCTACCCGGGTACATAGCGTCAAGGACTTCGCCGTAGCTGGCCGCAGCCTGCCCCTGCCGGTCGTTACTGCAACCGTTTTCGCGACATGGTTTGGTGCTGAAACGGTGCTCGGCGTGTCCGCAACTTTCGTCAAGGACGGCTTGTCCGGGGTGGTGGCCGACCCGTTCGGCGCCTCAATGTGCCTGATCCTGGCCGGTCTGTTTTTCGCGCCCAAGCTGTATCGCATGGGTTTGCTCACCATCGGCGACTATTACCGCATCCGCTACGGGCGGACCGTCGAGGTGATCACCTCGATCGCCATCGTGATTTCCTACCTGGGCTGGGTGGCGGCCCAGATCAAGGCACTGGGACTGGTATTCAATATCATCACCAATGGCGCCATCAGCAACGAATGGGGCATGGTGTTGGGCGCGGCGATCGTGCTGACCTACACCACTTTCGGGGGCATGTTCGCGGTGGCGTTCCTTGACTTTGTGCAGATGATGGTGGTGATGTGCGGGCTTCTCTTCATCGCCTGGTTCATCAGCGGACTGACCGGTGGCGCTGGCGCGGTCATCACACACGCGAGCGACGCCGGCAAACTGCGGTTCTTCCCCAGCGGCGGCTACGCGGCATGGGTGCCCTTTATCGGTGCGTGGATGACCATGATGCTGGGTTCGATACCGCAGCAGGATGTGTTTCAGCGCATCACCTCGGCGAAGAACGAGAAGACGGCGGTGCGTGGCTCGGTGCTCGGCGGCTCGATCTATTTTGCCTTTGCCTTTGTGCCGATGTTCCTGGCTTACGCGGCAACCATGGTCGATCCGAAGCTCTTCGGCGACCTGGTCAAGACCGATTCGCAGTTGGTGCTGCCGACCTTGATCCTCACGCATACGCCGGTCTTCGCCCAGGTGATTTTCTTCGGCGCCCTGCTGTCGGCGATCATGAGTTGTTCGTCGGCCACGCTTCTGGCGCCCTCGGTGACTTTTTCGGAAAACATCGTGCGCGGCTTTTATCCAAAGATGTCCGACCGGCGCTTCCTGCTGGTGATGCGCGCCTCGCTGGTCGGATTCGCGCTGATTGTCCTGTTCGTCGCGCTCAACAGCAAACTGACGATTTTCCAGATGGTCGAAAGCGCCTACAAGGTCACGCTGGTCACCGCATTCGTGCCGCTGGTGTATGGGCTCTACTGGCAGCGAGCGACAACGCAAGGCGCTTACTTTGCAATGGGCGCCGGGTTGGGTATCTGGCTTACCGGTGAAATCTTCATTCAGAGTGAAATCTGGCCGGCACAGATTCTGGGTTTCGTGGCAGCCAATATCGGCATGATCGTTGGATCGTTATTGCCGCAGCGCGTCCGCCATGCGCCTGCGCAGCG
>JAYTDE010000635.1:0-2993 GCA_043736195.1 Burkholderiales bacterium
ACCGAATTGCGTGCGGTGGAGGGCATGTGGCCGAAGGTGCGCTTTCACGCGCTGCGCGAACATGCAGGGCTGGTGTTTCAGGAGCGGCTGGCGGGGTAGTTGGGCGATGCACTTTGACAAAAGTGGTGGCAAATTTGCTACCATTTGCTTGTGATCATCGTTCTGGATACCAACATTTTCGTCGGCGCCTGCCTGGGAATGGGGCCGAGCAACGCCGTGGTTGCCGCTTGCCTGCGAGGCGAGCATGAACCCCTGATGGGGGCTGCCCTGATGGCCGAGTATGAGGATGTTCTCGGGCGCGCGTCGTTGTGGGAGGAATGCCGACTTTCGGCAGCGGAACGAAGTGAGTTGCTGGATATTTTTCTTGCCACTTGTCAATGGACGAGAATCTATTTTGGCTGGCGGCCGAATCTGCGTGATGAAGGCGACAACCATTTGGTCGAGTTGGCGGTGGCCGGCGGCGCGAAATGCATCGTGACACGCAACCTGCGGGATTTTGCGACGATGGAGTTAAGGTTTCCGTCACTGGCGATAAAGTCGCCAACGGACTTTTTAAAGGAGAGTGGATCATGACCGCGTTGACCCTGCGACTGCCGGACGACAAGCATTTGCGCTTGAAGGCCCTGGCGCGCCAGCGTGGAACCAGCGTCAACCGCATGATCGAGGAAATGACCACCCTCATGCTGGCCGAGTTCGATCTTGAAACACGATTTGCCGCGCGCGTGGCGCGCGGGCGCGGCAAGACGGAGCGGGGACTAGCCCTTCTTGAACAGGCGGGCGGGCGCAAGCCATAGCTCAGCGTTTGATTGCACGATTGGGAAAACGCAAGGCTGCGATGCAGGAGGAGATCGAAATCTACGCAGCGATCATCAAGCATCGCGTGGCGATGGACGGCAGTGGATGCGCCGACGGTTCTGGCGCAGCACCACACGCCGATATTGTGGTCGAAGGCATGTGGCCGAACGTGCCCTTCCACGCGCTTTGCGAACATGTCGGGTTGGCGTTTTAGGAGCGGATGACTGGCTGAATTGTCGTAGCTGACCGTCCGGTTGCCGGAGCCGCTCAATGCTGCTGGGCCAACCGATGCGGCCAGCGTGCTAGCATCTTTGTTGGGTAACCGAGGCGTTTCTAGAGGCTCCAGATGCTGCAGACCATCGAAGTCGAAATTGATGTCAATGGCCACTTGCGCTCGCTTGAGCCGCAAGTCCGGGTTCCACCAGGGCGCGCCCTTTTGACTCTGCTCAATCCCGCGACTGAAGAAACCGCACTTCTGGCGGAAGCTGCCTTGGCGCAGGATTGGCTGAAACCCGAGGAGGATCTTGCGTGGGAGCATTTGCAGCCGGGCAAGTAGTGGTTTTGCCGTTTCCATTCTCCGATCTTACTCAGAGCAAGTACCGGCCTGCGCTGTTGATAGCCGATGCGAGTCGTGGCGACTGGGTAGCGTGCCAAATCACCAGCAACCCTTACGCTGACACTCGCGCCGTCCGGGTTGCCGAAGACGATTTCACTTCAGGCGGGCTGCGTCGCGAGAGCTTTGCGCGGCCAGGAAAGCTTTTCACGGCAAACCAAGCCCTGTTCGCAAGTATTGCAGGACAATTGAGTGTGGATCGCCTGGCCGATATACGGCACGCAGTGATTGAAATCGTCCAGGGCGGCATCGCGTAGAAGGCTCCCCTTGCGACTGCCCACTTGCTTGGCTGCACCCACGAAGTTTTGTCAGGCCAACCTTGGCAGAATGGCCTGTACCATTTCTCGCGGTGCGCCTAACCGCGCATCCAGCCGCGCCGCTCTCCGAACTTCTGCGCCCGGTCAGCGAGCTTCCGGCGCTGCTCCGGCGTCAGTACTTCGGCGGCATCGGCCAGGGCCTGGGTGATGCGCTTCGATGAAGTGTCCGCCAGCGCGATCTGCAGGGCGCGCAGCTTCTCGATCGCCGCGCGGTCAAGCGCGGGCGCAGCCATCAGTTCAATGCCCTGGGTGCGTGCCTCCTTCATCTTGCCGCGCAGCGGCGCCATGTCGCGCGCCAGGCCACGGGCCACTGCCGTGAGCTTGTCTTTTTGCTCGGGGCTCGCATCGACCTCCACCGCGAAATGCTTGACCATGCGCAGGACCCGTTCGTCCATCTGTGCCGGGTCGAGCGCGGTGCTGATGCCGCTGCGATGCCCAAACGGGCTCTGCGCAAACGATTTGCCGGCATAGCCGCCGGCGAAACCGGCAGCAGCCGCGATGGCGATCACGAAAAATATGCGCCCGAAGCGGTAGCCGCGGTGATCGCCGCGATGGCAATGGCCGCCGGCCGGTTGCGGGTTTTGGTTCTGGGTTTCCATGTGTTTTCTCCTGGGTTCATGGGCGGGGTCGCCCGATGAATGGCACTTTGCGCGCCCCCTGTTGCGCCCATGTCTCCGGCATGTAAAGTTTTGTAAGCGGCGCCGGCCGTACAATTCCCGGTCCTTCAGGAGATCACGCATGCCGCAACTGTTTGCTGCCGTCTTGCTCTTTTTTTGCGCTGCCGTCGGCGCGCAGCCCTTTCCGCAAAAGCCGATCACCCTGGTGGTGCCGTTTACCGCCGGTGCCGCCAACGACGTGCTGGCACGCACTCTCGGCGCCGAAATGCGCGACACCCTGGGCGCGGTGGTGGTGGAAAACAAGCCGGGCGCCAATGGCAGCATCGCCGCCGAATACGTCAAGCGCGCCGCGCCTGACGGCCACACCCTGCTGGTGGTCAACGACAGCTACCTGATCCTCGCGGCCATGGCCGCCAGCCTCCCCTACGACATGCTGCGCGATTTCGACGCGGTGGTGCATGCCAGCGGCCTGCCGTTTTTTCTGGTGATCAATGAAGAAGCGATCCCGGTCAAGACGCTCAGGGAATTCGTCGAGTACGTGCGCGCGCGGCCCGGCAAGCTTGCCTACGCCACCCCCGGCAACGGCACACCGCACCACCTTTCGACCGAAATGCTGAAGCTTGCCGCCGGGCTGGATGTCACCCATGTGCC
>JAYTDE010000636.1:0-8371 GCA_043736195.1 Burkholderiales bacterium
GCGGGCGCGGGCCTCTACAACAGCATTCCGGGCAAGCTGGCGATCATGTCGGCTGAGCCGCGCCGGCACCACAGGGAAACAGGTCGGTGGAAGTAGCGCTGACCGGCCTTTTCATTCTGCTTGCGCTGATCATGCTGCGCATGCCTATCGCTTTTGCAATGGCGGTGGTCGGCTTCGCCGGTTTCTGGTATTTGCGCGGCTTCATCGCAGCGGCGGCCACCACCAGCGAACGCTTTTACTCGACCGTGCTCAACCTGGAATTATCGGTGTTGCCGCTGTTCGTGCTGATGGGCAACCTGGTGGCGCGCGCCGGCCTGGCCCACGAGTTGTACGCTGCCGCGCAGACCTGGCTCGGCCATCGTCGCGGCGGGCTGGCGATGGCGACCATCGTCGCCTGCGGCGGCTTCAGCGCGGTGTGCGGTTCGTCGCTGGCGACCGCCGCGACCATGGCGAAGGTGGCATTGCCGCCGATGCGCAAATTCGGCTATCAGGATACGCTGGCTACCGCCTCTATCGCCGCCGGCGGTACGCTCGGCATCCTGATTCCGCCTTCGGTGGTGATGGTCCTGTATGGCCTGATGACCGAGACCTCGATCAACCAGCTGTTCGCCGCCGGCTTTTTGCCCGGCATGGTCGGCATCCTGTTTTACTTAGTCGCGGTGCAGTGGACGGTGTGGCGCAATCCGGCCAGTGGCCCGCGTGGCCTGCGTTCGTCATGGGTGCAACGCTGGACTGCCTTGCGCGGCGTCTGGGCGGTGGTGTTGTTGTTCGTCCTGGTGCTGGGCGGCATTTACGGTGGTGTGTTCACGCCTACCGAGGCCGCCGGGGTGGGCGCCGGCGGCGCGCTCGCGCTGGCGATCGTGCGGCGCGTTCCCTGGTCCGCCCTGGCGCAGGTGCTGCTCGAGAGTGCGCGCACCTCCGCCACCCTGTTCTTCATCCTGATCGGCGCGCTGATCTTCAGCAATTTCGTCAACGCCGCCGGCCTGCCCGAAGGCCTGTTGCGCCTGATCGCAGGCGAAGGCACACCGCCCTACATGGTGATCCTGATCATCCTCATGATCTACATCTTGCTGGGCTGCGTGCTGGAGAGCCTGTCGATGATCCTGCTCACGGTGCCGATCTTCTACCCGGTGGTAAGCGGCCTGAACCTCGGCATCGACCCGCGCTGGGTGCTGGTGTGGTTCGGCATCGTCATCGTGGTCGTCACCGAGATCAGCCTGATCACGCCACCGGTCGGCCTCAACGTCTTCGTGCTGGCAAGCGTGGTGCCGGACGTCACGACGACCACCATTTTCCGCGGCATTTTTCCGTTCATCGTGGTCGACTTGATCCGGCTCCTGGTGCTCACTTTCGTGCCGTGGATCACCTTGGTCCTGCCGCGGCTCTTGTTCGGCTAGCCAACGCGTTGCGCTTCAGGTGGCGCGCGAGCGCTGCTGCCACCAGCGAAACAGGGCACCGCGCGGCGGTTCGCGGCCGGAACACACCCAGGCCACGGTGCCGGGTTCGTTGAGGTAGCGCAACTGCAGGCTGCGTGCCATGTTGTCCCCCACAAACAGGATCTGGTCACCGGGCTTGAGCACGGTGCTGTCGTCCGGCAGCAAATGCGGTATGCCCTGGCGTTCCAGCAGCAGGGCGGTAGCCACCAGGCGCTCGCTCGGGTTGGTGGGGTCGGCCACCAGATGGCCGATGCGCAGGGCGTCGCCCGGGCGCTGGAAAAAAGCGCCGAACATGCCGGGTTGCATCACGTCGCAGGCGAAGGTCCAGGCCAGCGGTGCGCCGTTGCCGGAGTCGCGCTTGACCCGCTCGATGGTGGCGCTGGCAAGATCGGCGCCAGCGGCGCGCAGGTGCCCGATGAAGCGGCCCAGCATCGGCGTCTTGAGGATCTGCAGGCATTCGTGCACCATCAAATGGGATTGCACAAAGGACATGTCGGCGCGCGCGGCCTTGATCAGCGCGTGGTCCTGCGCATGGTTCTGGCGAATCACCACGAATATGCCGGCGTTGATGCGTCGCGCCAGGGTGGTCACGCCGAGATTGACGGCATCGATCGCGGCGCCGGCGATCAGAACGTCGGCCTGTCCGATGCCGGCATCGTTGAGTGCGTGCTCGGTATCGATGCCATGGATCAGGCGCTTTTCGTCATCGTCCACGACGCTTGAGTCGAAGGCTTTCCATTCGATGCCTTCGGCGTCGAGCATGGCCGAGATGGCATGGCCGAAGCGGCCGAAGCCGACCAGGACCCAGCGCCCGCGCGGCAGCACCGTGCAATCCGGGCAGTCGCTGCCGGGGGCGCCGGTCAGCCACTCCTCCAGTTGCAGCACTTCGGGCGCCGCGAGGCTTAAGCGCAGGTTTTCGGCGAAGGTGGTGAACGGGTTGACCACCCGCACGTCTTCGAATGCCGCAAGATTGAGTTCGGCGGCGCGCGACTTGGCGCGCGCCACGATCATCAGATTCGGGTTGAGCACGCGCGCGCCGATGGCGATGGCCTGGTTGACGGCGTCGTCACCGGCCAGGGCGATCAGGCCGGCGCAATGCGCGCTGTGAATGCCGGCGTCTTCAAGCACGTCGGCCAGGCGCGCGTCGGCTGCCAGCGCCAGCGGCGGGGTGATGTATTCCTCCAGAGCGATGCGCGCAACCCGCTCGACGCGTGTCTCGATCACCACCAGGCGCGTGCCGTGATCATCCAGCGCATGCATCAGGGCGGCGCCGCTTTGACCGTAGCCACACACGATGTAGAACGGTTCGGCGATGCCGCGCACGCGCCGGTTGAAGATGCCGCGTGCCAGCATGGCGCGAAAGGTCGCATCGTTGGTCAGCGCGATCACGGTCCCCAGTGAATAGGCCCAGGCCACCACCGAAAGATAGATCGAGAAGGTCACCCACATGCGCTGTGCGTCGGTGAATGGATTGGGCAGTTCACCGAAACCGATGGTCGTCGCGGTGTAGCTCACCACGTAGAAGGCGTGGAAAAAGCTCATCGTTTCGGACTTGCCGGCGGCGTCCAGCCCGGGAATCAGCGTCAGTCCGCCGATCGAGATGGCGTAGACGCAGATGATGGTGATGAGCGGTGCGCGCAGGCGCCGCAACGCCAGGAAGAGGACGTCGCCCATGAGTTCGCGCCTACGGCCTTTAGCGCCCTTGGCGCAGGGTTTCGCCGATCAGCAGTATCACCGAGATCAGGTTGGCCACGAGCGCCCCACCGGACAGCGAGACGATGATCGACATCACCTCGCCATCCATCGGTGCGCGCGTGATGTAAAGCTGCCAAGCCCACACCATCGATGCCGCCAGCAACTGCAGGGAGGCCACCAGGCTGGTCGCGAGGTGGGTCGCACCGAGCTGGGTGCGATCGCCGAACTTGAGCACGGTGACGATCAGGCTGACCACGATGGCGGCGAACAGCTCGAACGGATGGTGCAGTTCGGGGCGGTCGAGATCACCGATGAAAAAGCCGAAATTAAGCGTGCAGGCAAGGATATTGAAAAAACCGAAAATGACTTTTTCGAGATTCATGCCTGCCTCACTGCGGATTGTTTCGACTGGCGCATGTTACTGCGGCCGCACGCAAGGAACGCGCGGCCTGTATCGTGCGTGGCGGCAAGCCTCATTGGGCCTGCAGATCGAGCGCAAATCGGCTCGGCAGGCTGTTGCGCAGGGCCGCATGCAGGTAGCAGGTGTTTTCCGCCACCTCCAGCAGGTTTTGCATCACTGCGTCCGCTTCCTCGGCATGCAGGAACACATGCGTGTCCACCGGTTCCAGCCCGCCCTCGAGAGTGCCACCACCGATGTCGCCGGCGAGCGTGAAGGGCAGGGTCTGCACAAAGCGGATCGCGCGCACACGGTGCTTGCGGTGCTCGATGTAGCGGGTGAATTGCGTCATGTAGCAAAAGGCGATGCCGGCGGCGATCATGGCCAGGCCTGAAGGCGCCTCGCCGCCATCCGGACGTTCATCGCAACTGATGCGAAAGGCCGCGCCGGGCGAGCGCGGCGCTATCGTGGTGGCAACGATCCCGGCGACATCGCGCAGCACGCTTTCACCCGGAATGGTGATTGGCACGCGGCCTTCGGCCGGCATCGCCGGCGGCCCGCCCTCGGGCAGCGGGCGCAGGATGCGTTCGACGATTTCGTAGGCCGGCGCCGCGCCGGCCAGCGGTGCCGGCGCGCCGGCATGCGCCTTGAACGGGTCTTGTTCATCGGCCGCGGTGGAGGCGGCGACGCGCGTCACCGGGCAGCGCCGGCCGTTGACATAGAGTGCGAAGGTGTTGACCTGCGGCAAGGCCATTGCCGCATGCGCAGGGGAGGCCGCCAGCGCGGCTTCGAGCACCCGCATGACAGCTTCGCGCGGCGCGGCCGAACGGGCCCGAACCTGCACGGTGACCGCTTCAGCGCTGCCTTCGCCGGTGCCGCGGAAGAAAGAGCCGTTGAAGGCGTACTGGTTGTTGAGCGTGATCCCGGTGATCGCCAGCGGCACCTGCTTCGCGCGCGCGATGGCCAACGCGCGATTGACGAAATCCGCATGCAGGCCGGCGTTGAAGAACGCCAGTGGAAACGGCGCCAGGTCGGTGCCTTTGAGGATCGCACCCTCGTCGCTGCTCAGGCGCCAGGTGGCGCCGCTGTTACCCTCAGTGACCACTACTTCCTTTTGGTGCCCGCCCATGGTGCGCGCCTCGACGCGAAACACGTCGCGTGCTGGCGCGTTGCCGGCGACCGAGGCGGCGCGGCTGCCGTTGCGAACCTTGAATGCCAGCGGGTAGCCGGTGCCGTCGATGCGGTCGAAGTTCATGGCTGGACTCCATATGAGGGGATGCCTATGCTAAAGGCTTTTGGGATGCGCGGCGAAATCGGCGATAACAAGGGTTGGAGCCGGCGCGCGATCGCCGCGTTGCCGATCGCGCTTTGTCGGAAAAGCATACGCGGTACAAGTGCGCATGAAACGCGAGCCGTTTTCGCAGTGTGGCGGTTTGATTGAAGACTGTCGCTTGAGAGCCCGCATTGCAGGAACTTGCCCGGCGTTCTCGAAAGGCCCACGTCTTACCGGCAACGTATACTAAAAACAGATTCGGAAATCCGAAGCAGAAGGCGCAAAGCCTCACATTGATCGCTCAAAGGAGGGCGCCGCATGACCACACGTCGAGGTTTTCTTGGCAAATCCGGCGCGCTTGCCGGCCTGGCATTCGTTGGTTGCGATTTGCTGGGTGAGCAACACGTCCATGCGCAGCCGCGTCGGCGCGAGACCGTCGTCGGCGGCAAACGCGCCCTGGTGATTGACGTGCACGCGCATTGCCTGGTGCCTGAGGCGATGGCACTGATGAACCTTAGGATCGGTGCAAGTTCCTCGTTTCGTCCAGACCTGGGCATGATGGCCACGGTCGAGCAACGTCTCGCTGCGATGGACGCGCAAGGCATCGATATGCAGGCGCTGTCGATCAATCCGTTCTGGATGAAGGCGGAGCGTGACTTGGCCGAGAAGATCATTCAGCTGCAAAACCAGAAGCTGGCCGAAGCAGTGGCGGCGCATCCCACCCGCTTTGTCGCCTTCGCTACCGTCGCGCTGCAATTTCCCGACCTTGCCGCCAGGCAACTCGAAGAGGGCGTCAAGAAATACGGCCTGCGCGGCGCCTCCATCGGTGCCAGTGTCAATGGCGACGAGCTCTCCGATCCCAAGTTCCACCCGTTTTGGGCCAAGGTCGAAGAACTGGGTGTGCTGGTGTTCATCCATCCGCAGGCCGACGGCGCAACCGCGCAATTGGCGAGCCGGCTCAAGGGCAACGGTTACCTGTCGAACGTGATCGGCTTCCCGCTCGAAACCTCGATCGCGCTGTCGCACTTGATCTTCGAGGGCACGCTCGACAAGTTTCCCAAGCTCAACGTCTGCGGTGCGCACGGCGGCGGTTTCCTGCCTTCCTACATGGGCCGCTCCGACATCGGTTGCCTCACACTGCCCTCGGCTTGCCCCGGCGGCCCGCATGGCCCGATCAAGAAGAAGCCAACCGACTATCTCAAGCAGATGTACTACGACACCATGGTGTTCTCACCCGAGGGGATTCGCCACCTCGCGGCGGAAGTCGGCGCCAGCCAACTGGTGGTCGGCACCGACTATCCGTTTCCGTGGACCAAGACCGCGGTCGATGAAGTACTGGCCGCACCGGGATTCTCCGATGCCGACAAGGTCGCCGTGCTCGGCGGCACCGCGGCCCGGCTGCTTGGCATCAAGACCTGAGTCGCCCTTTCGAGTATCGCTGAGACAACAATCCGGCGCGTGCAGGGCCGCGGAAACGCTTGGTGGATGGGCGTTTCAGGGCACGGTACTGGCGGTGCACACAACCTGGAGCAACGCACCAGATGAGCGCAAGTTACCTGGCGGAAGTCAGTACCGAATCGGCTACCGGCGAAATCGCGCGCATTTACGCGGAGATCCGGCGCCTTGGCGCCGGCCCGCTGGTGGCGCTGGTTTATCGGCATCTGGCCAGCCAGCCAGGCGCGCTGGAGGCCCTGTGGCGTTCTGTCGGGCCGATGTTCGGCAGCGGCGAACTGCAGGAGCGCGCCTGGGCGGCGGCGCGCGAGGCGTGGATCGGATCGGTTCCGGACCTGACCGATGAACTGCGCGACTTGGGTGGCGATGCATTGGCGCGCGCTGCGGACGTGATCGAAGCCTACAACCGTGCCAATCCGGTGAACTACATGATTCTTTGCATGTTACGGGTGGCGGGGACGGCAGCTTCGCCGATTGGGCAGCCGGCCGAGGCGCGGCCCGCCTGGTCGCCGCCGGTGCCGATCGGTGCGATCGCGCCAATCCCGGCCATGGATGTCCTGCCTGCCAACGTGCGCTCCTTGGTCGACAGCTTCGCCAAGGCCGACGCGCCCGGCGCGCCGCTTTTGGTGCCGACCCTGTATCGGCATATTTCGCACTGGCCCGCACTTCTCGGACTGGTGGCGCGCGAAGTGCAACCGCGCCTGGCGCAAGGGGTTTTCACGCCCGCGATACAGTCCTTCGAGGCCGCCATCATGGAAGCCGCTGCGCGCCTGGCGGCACGCCACGCGTTTGTGGTCGACCCATTGTTGGCGACGCCGGCCGTGCGCGTGGTATTCGAGCGCTTCGGCCAGGTGATTCCCGAGATGGTGGTGATCGGGAGCTTTTTGCGGCGCATGCTTGTCAAGGTTTGATGCCTCACGTTCCGGCTGCGGTGAGCGGCCGCAGGTGGCGCTTTGCGTACCGGCCTGAAGTCGGTAAAATTCTACGAGGCAGCAGGTTTGCTGCAAGATTCGATTGGAAGAGAATCGTCCCCGGTGGGGCGCCCGGACTTCAAACCCGGAGAGGGGCGTCAGACGTTCCTGGTGGGTTCGACTCCCACTCACTTCCGCCAGTCGCAGGCGGGCGGCGCAATAATGAAACGGGGTCGCGCAAGGCGACCCCGAAAAGCCCATAGCCGCATGGGCGCACACTACTGCCGCATCATTTTTTCTGCGATTCGCGAAAGTTGATCAGCTTGATCACGTCAGCCGCGTCGATGCGTCCGATCGGGCCGGAACTGTAGCTCGATGTGACCACCTCGCCGTTGGCGCCGATGATGAATTCCGACGGCTGGATGATGCTGCGCCGCTCTTCCCACCATGAGCCGAGCGCGTCCGACTGCGCCCGCGTGACGCCATAGCCCACCGGGAACGAGACCTCGGAGGCGACCAGTTGCGCCTTGTCCTCCGGATCAACGCTGGCGGCGAATACCGATGCTCCAACGGCTGCAAGTTCGTTCTTGAGTTTTTCGAAGCCGACCAACTGCCGGCGACAATAGGGTCACCAGTGGCCTCGATAAAACAGCGCCACCTGGTATTTGGCATCGCTGTTTGGCAGTTTGAAGCCCCCGCCACCGACCAGCGGGATGGTCATTGCCGGGAAAGCATCACCCGCGTTGAGTTTTTGCGCCATGTGAATTTTTCCTTTGCTTGAGGGTTGGTTGGACAAGAGCGCTGTGTGTGGTGCGCACGCTCTTGACGAGTCTACTGCAAGGGCGGGTGGCGCGGCGCGCAGGCGCGATGCATCAAGCCGCCGGCGCCGAAAGCGGCCTGGCGTCGAGGGTGCGCATGAACACCTGCATGCCGTAATGAAACGCGATGAACCCGCCCAGCTCCATGATCTGCGCCTCGCTGTAGTGGAGCTTCATCTCGTCATAGAAGGCGGCATCCACCTTTTGCGGGTCGAGGTACATCTGGTCGGCATAGCGCAGCGCCATCCGCTCGGCCTCGCTGAAGCGCGGGTCATCGTCGTAATCGCCGCAGCCGGCATCGATGCGCGCTTCATCGAGCCCGGCGGCCAGGGCCTGTTTCGAGCGCAGGCCGCCGAAATAGCTGTCGCCGGCGAAACGCGCCAGCTGGA
>JAYTDE010000637.1:0-7849 GCA_043736195.1 Burkholderiales bacterium
GAGCTTGCCGACCCTTTGTGGGGAGCCGCCGGCGCCGAAAAGATGCGCGCGGCCCTGATGAACATCGAAACCTGCCCGGATGTCAGCCAGCTGGTCGATTTCAATCCATGAAGTCCATTTGCGCCAAACATGGCGCGCATGTTGCATCGCAATCCAAGTCACCCCAACGGAGCCACACATGAAATACCCGCTTTTTGCCGCAACCCTCTGCGCCACCGCCCTGTTGATCAGCCCCGCCGCCCAAGCGCAGGCCTGGCCCACCCAGCCGGTCAAGTTCATCGTTTCGCAATCCGCCGGCGGCAGCATCGACATCGCCGCGCGGCTGATCGGCCAGAAGCTGACCGATGCGCTGGGCAAACAAATGGTGATCGACAACCGCGCCGGCGCCAACGGCATGATCGCCGGCGAAGCCGCGGCGCGGGCGCAGCCGGACGGCTACACCTTCCTGATGACCTCGCCCAGCACCCTGACCATCAACCAGCACGTGTACAAGAAAGTGCCCTACGAGACCCAACGCGATTTCGTGCCGGTCACCCAGACCACCTCGATCGTATTCATCCTCACGGTCAACGCGCAGTCGCCCTACCGCACGGTAGCTGAACTGGTAACCGCGGCGAAAGCCAAACCGGAAGCCATCCGCTATGCCTCGGCCGGTATCGGCAACCAGTCACACCTGGCGGGTGAAGTATTCGCCGCCGCCGTCGGCGCGCAGATGCTGCATGTGGCCTACAAGGGCGAAACCCCGGCGATTACCGATCTGCTGGGCGGGCAGGTGGACATGATCTTCGGCACCGCGCCGGCGCTTCTGGGGCATGTGAAGAGCGGCAAGCTGCGTGCCCTGGCGGTGGGCCAGCCGCGCCGCGCCGGCGCCGCGCCCGACGTGCCCTCGATCGCCGAAGCCGGTTACCCGTCGGTGGCGGTGACCGGCTGGACCGGCATCGTCGCGCCCACTGGCACGCCGGCTGCGATCATCAAACGCCTGCATGACGAAGTGGGCAAGGTGCTCGCCATGCCGGACGTGCGCGAGACCCTGGCCAAGGCAGGCGCTGAACCGGTGGGCAGCACGCCCGAGCAATTTGCCGAGTTTATCCGCAGCGAGACCCTGAAATGGGGCGCGGCGGTGAAGCGCGCTGGAATTGTGCCGGAGTGAATCTCTCGTTCGAGCCGGTTCCGCAAATACACGCCAGGCCGGCTATTCCTTGAGCGCCGCCTCGATGCGCCGATCCGGCACCAGCCACATGATCGCCACTGCCAAATACAGCGACATCGCGATCAACTGGTGGACAAATGCCAGTGGAATCGCTGCCAGATAAGCCGCCAGTGAAACCTTGCCCTTGAGGTCGCTGCCGATCGCCCGGGCGAGCGCCGATTCGTGTCCGTGATGGCGAATCAGCACACGCACCAGAATCGTGTAGGCAAACCCCGCCATCAACAGCACCACGCCATACAGCGCCACCGGCAGCGAGCGAAAATGGTTCTCGCCCATCCAGCCGGTGACAAACGGGATCAGCGACAGCCAGAACAGCAGGTGCAGGTTGGCCCACAGCGTGGCGCCGTTGACGTGCCGCACCGCGTGCAGCAGGTGATGATGGTTGTTCCAGTAAATGCCGACATAGACAAAACTGAGCAGGTAGCTGATGAATACCGGGATCAGCGGCTTGAGCGCAGCCAGTCCGTCACCGTGCGGGACTTTCATTTCCAGCACCATGATGGTGATGATGATGGCGATCACGCCATCGCTGAATGCCTCCAGCCGGCCCTTGCCCATGGCCATGTTTCCTACTCGGGTTTCATGCCCGAGGCGTCAACCGCGCGCTTGAACTTGCGCAGTTCGCCCTGGTGAAACAGCGCCGCGTCCGCCGGCGCTGACGCGACCACCGTGGCGCCCTGGGACTCGAGTTGCTGTTTGACCGCCGGGTCCTCCAGCGCGCGTTTGACCTCGGCGGAAATGCGCGCGACCATCGCCGCCGGCGTGCCGCTCGGCGCCATCACGATGATCCAGGCCGAGGCATCGAAGCCGGGGACGAATTCGGACATCGCCGGCACGTTGGGCAGCAACGCGGCACGCTTCGAGGAGGTCACCGCCAGCGGCAGCACGGTGCCGGCCTTGATCAGGCCGAGCAGCGAAGGAATGCCCTCGACACCTACCTGCACATCGCCGGCAGCGACCGCCTGGGTGGCCGGCGCGCCGCCGCGATAACCCACATGCAGCATCTTGAGGTTGGCATCGGCCTTGATCAATTCCATCGCCAGGTGCGCGGTCGAGCCCTGGCCCGAAGATGCGTGCGACAGGGCACCCGGCTTGGCGCGCGCCTCGGCGATCAGCTCCGGAATCGACTTGATCGCGCCCTTGGGATTGGCGATCACCACCTGCGGAAACGACACCAGTTGCGTTACCGCGACAAAGTCCTTCAACGCGTCGTAGGGCAGCTTGGCGAACAGGAAAGGGTTGATCGCCATGGTGCCGGGTGAACCCAGCAGCAGGGTGTAGCCGTCCGGCCTGGCACGCGCCACCGCCTCGGTACCGATGTTGCCCGAAGCACCGGTGCGGTTCTCCACGTTGATACCCTGGCCCAGGTTCTGGGCCATTTTTTGCGCCAGCACGCGCGCCACCACGTCAACCGCCGAGCCGGCGGCAAACGGATTCATCAGCACCACCGGCCGCGTCGGCCAGTCGGCGGGCTGCGCCTGCACGCTTACGGCACCCGACAGGGCGACGCCAGCCAGCGCAACTGTCAGCCAGTGCGTGAAGCGCGGAACGAAACAGATCTCTTTGCGGGAATGCATGTCGATGGTGACCTCGGGAAAAAGCACGCCTGCCATAATAGCGAAGAATGTTTTCAATGCCCATGCCGTGAGCGACGCCACCCCGCAGCTGTTCTCGCCGTTCGAACTGGCCGGGCGGCGCCTGCGAAACCGCATCGTGCATGCCTCGATTTCATTGCGCTATGCCGTCGGGCAAGGGGTTTCGGATCGCCTGGTCGCCTACCACGCGAACCGCGCACGCGGCGGCGCCGCGATGATCGTCACCGAACCGCTGGGCGTGGCAGCGCATCAGCCGGAGCGCCGCGTGATCGCCTGGGACGACAGCCGCTGCGACGACCTGGCGCGCTGGGCCGCCGCGGTCGAGGTGCACGATTGCCGCCTGATCGGCCAGGTGCAGGACATCGGGCGCGGGCGTCATGTACCCGGCAGGAGCTTCGCCGCGATCGCTCCTTCGGCGCTGCCCGACGACTTGAGCCTGTCGGTGCCGCGCGCCATGCGCACCGACGAGATCGAAGCCTTCATCGAATCGGCAGCCGGGGCCTGCCGGCGCATGCAAGGGGCCGGGTTTTCGGGTGCCGAAGTGGTGGCATGCCACGGTCACCTGCTGCACCAATTCCTTTCGCCGCGCTCAAACCATCGCACCGACCGTTACGGTGGCGACCTTGCGGGACGCGCACGCTTCGTAGTCGAATTGATCGCCGCGATCCGCGCCGCCTGCGGCAGTGGCTTCATCATCGGCGTGAAGCTGCCCGGCGACGACGGCATCGCCGGCAGCGTGGCGCCGGACGACGCCGCGGCGATCGCCGGCCATGTGGTCGGCGCGGCAGCAATCGACTATCTTTGCTACGCGCAGGGTTCGCACCACCGCACGCTGGAAATGCACATCCCGGACGGCAGCTACCCGCGCATCGCCTACCGCGACTTGTTGCGCCGCTTGCGCGCGGCCACCCCGGGTGTGCCGCTGATGGCGCTGGGGCGCATCACCGATCCGGCCGAGGCCGAGGGCCTGCTGGCGCACGGCGAAGCCGAACTGATAGCACTGGGCCGTGCGCTGATCACCGACCCGGCATGGCCGGCCAAGGCGCAAGCCGGCCGGGCGCGCGAGATTCGCTACTGCGTCTCGTGCAACACCTGCTGGAAGACCATCGTCGCCGATGCCGCCCTGGCCTGCGACAACAACCCGCGCGCCGGGTCGCCCGACGAACTCGACTGGCCGCCGGCGCCGGCATTGACACCAAAGCGCGTAGTGGTGGTCGGTGCCGGCATCGCCGGGCTCGAAGCGGCCGCCACCGCTGCCGCGCGCGGGCACGCCGTGACCGTGTTCGGCGCTTCGACCGAGGTCGGCGGCAAGACCCGCCTGCACGCGAGCCTTGCGACCGCCGAATCGCTATCCAGCATTTATGACTACCAGTTCATCGCCGCACAAAAGGTCGGGGTACGTTTCCGGCTCGGTGTGCGGGCCACGCTGGCGGACGTGCTGGCGCTTGAGCCTGACGCGGTGGTGTTGGCAACCGGCTCTACCATGCTGTGGCCCGAGTGCCTGGACGCGGAGTTGCGGGAAACCGGGCTCGTCACCGACCTGCGCAGCACCATCGCAAACCTGGCCGGCCGCGCCCGCCGCGCGCCCGGCACCGCGGTGATCGTCGACCTCGACCAGACCGACGGCACCTATGCCGCCGCCGAGCGTCTGGCGGACCTGTTCGAACGGGTGGTGATTCTGACCCCGCGCGAGCGCATCGCCGAGGAAACCGCGCTGGTCACGCGCCAGCGCATCCTGCGCCGCTGCCATGAGCGCGGCATCGAGGTGCGCACCTTGGTCGAGCCGCGCCTGACCGCGGCCTTCGAGAGCGCTGCGCTACTTGCGTGCGTGAGCGTGTTCGGCGCCGCGTCCGCACCGATTGAGAACGTGGCTTTATTGACCTACGCCACACCGCGTGTGCCCGACGATGCACTGGCCGCGCCGCTTGCGGCCGCCGGCATCGCGGTAGTGCGCATCGGCGACTGCAAGGTGGCGCGCAACGTGCTCGACGCCACCGCCGAGGGCTACGCCGCGGGCATGGCGCTTTGAGCATGGCGAACCGGAAGGTCGACATAGCGATTCTCGGTGCCGGCGCTGCCGGCATGCTGTGCGCGCTCCTGGCCGCGCGGCGCGGACTGACGGTAAGCCTGGTCGATCCGCATTTCAGCCAGCCCAACAACTTGAGCGTAAGCGGCGGTCTGTTCCCCGCCGCCGGCTCGCGCCTGCAACGCGCGGCCGGCATCACAGACAGCCCGCAAGCATGGCTGGCCGACCTGCAGGCCTTCGCCGGTGATTCGGTCAACCAGCGCATTGCACAGGCGGTGGCCGACGCATTGCCATCCTTGACCGATTTTCTGGTCGATATCCTCAAGGCGCCGATCCGCTTTCTGGCCGACGTGCCCGCACCGGGGCATCGGGTCGCCCGTTTTCATTCGCTCGAACCGGCGTCCGGGCGCGCGCTACACGCCTGGCTGCGCGGCGCCGTGGCCGGCGAGACACGCATCGACTGCAGCGCCGATCAGCCGCTTGATTCGGTTGAACGCAACGCGCAGGGCTACGAACTGACAGTCGGCGACCATCGGGTTGCGTCGCCATGTCTGATGCTGGCCGGCGGCGGCTTCGGCGGCAATGCCGCCATGGTTGCCCGTTACATTCCGGAGATGCGCGGCGCACTCAATAGCGGCGCCGCCACCAACGACGGCAGCGTCATCGCATTGGCCCTGGGCTGGGGCGCGGGCTTAACCGGCATGGATGGCTATCAGGGCCAGGGTCATGCCAATCCGGGCAGCAAGACGCGCCTGGGCATGTCGCTGCCAACCTTGGGCGCGGTGCTGGTCACCCGCGACGGGCGCCGCTTCGTGCGCGAGGACATCGGCCCTTCCGCGCTGGCTGCAAAGGTGCTGGCGCAGCCGGGCCAAGTGGCACTGGAAGTGTTCGACGCGCATATCGAGGCGCAGCTGGCCAATCATTCGGCCTATGTCGATGCGCGCGCGGCAGGAAAGATAGTGGGTGCGGATACTCTGGCGGCGCTGGCGGTGGCCACCGGTGTGCCTGCGGCGACACTCGAACAGACCGTAGTCGACAGCGCGCGCTATGCGCAAGGAGCCACCGACCCGCTGGGTCGCACCGAGTTTGCGCGCGTGCTTGCTCCACCGTATCGCGCCTCATGGGTGACCGGCTCGCTGGCTCACACCCAGGGCGGCGTTGTCACCGACGGCGCTGGACGCGTACTCAACCAGGCAGGCCTGCCGTTACGCGGACTATTCGCAGCCGGCGGCTCGGCAGCGGGATTGTCCGGCCGCCGCGGCGATGGCTATTTGCCAGGCAACGGGCTGGCGCAATCGTTCGGCCTGGCCTGGCTGGCGGTGGCGGCAATGACACGCGGTGATTGACACGGCATCAAGCGCCCTGCTGTCGCCCCGCACGCACCGGCTTGGCGGATCGAGCGCCGCTCTCGATATCATTCTCGGAATCCGGCCACAGGCCGAGCCAGCCATCGATGGCGTGGACGCGCCTGGGATTGACGACAAGAATCGTCAATAATTCATGATGGGGGTTACATGAGTCATTGCTCATGAATCGCGAAAGCCTGGTACACAACCGGCATTTGCCGGTGAACCACTGCTATCCCGGCAAACCCTCTGCCCGCTTTGCTGGAATATGCTGTCGCGTGCCGAGGGCAAGTTGAACAAGGAGCATCCATGCAGAGTCTGAAGCCCTTCCCCGTCAACGCCTGGTACGCCGCCGCCTGGGATTACGAAGTCGGCAAAGGCAAGATCCTGGCACGCACGGTGTGCAATAAAAAAATGGCGCTGTGGCGCAAGACAGACGGCACGCTTGCCGCCGTAGAGGACGCCTGCTGGCACCGTCTGGCGCCGCTTTCCGTTGGCAAGCTCGACGGCGACAATATCGTTTGCCCCTACCATGGCATGGCCTTCGATTCGAACGGCCGCTGCACGCGCATGCCCTCGCAGGACCGGATCAGTTCGTCGGCGTGCGTGCGTGCCTACCCTGCACTCGACAGGGATCGCCTGTTGTGGGTGTGGCCCGGAGACCCGGCACTGGCCGATCCGGCGCTGCTTCCGGACATGCACTGGAACGCCGCTCCCGATTGGGCAGGCGATGGCCAGACGCTGTTCGCCCGCTGCGACTATCGGCTGTTCATCGACAACCTGCTCGACCTTACGCACGAGGCATTCGTGCACGCGAGCAGCATCGGACACAGCGCGATCGTCACGACGCTGCCCGAGACCAGCAGCGACGACAGGACAGTGACGGTAAAGCGCTGGATGATGGACATTGACGCGCCGCCGTTCTGGCGCACCCAGCTTGGCAAGCCCGGCAACGTCGACCGCTGGCAGATCATCCGCTTCGAGGCGCCTTGCACCATCGTGCTCGACGTAGGCGTTGCGCTGGCGGGCACCGGGGCCACCCACGGCGACCGCAGCCAGGGCGTCACAGTCCGCGTACTCAATACGATCACGCCGCAAACCGACACGAGTTGCATGTACTTCTGGTCGCTGGTGCGCAATTACCGCCTGCAGGACCAATCGTTGACCACGCGACAGCGCGAGGCGAACGCCGCGATCTTCCAGGAGGACCTGGCGATACTGGAGGCGCAACAATTGGCGATCTCAGCCCTGCCGGATCACCCCTTGCACAACCTCAACATCGACGCGGGTTCGGTGCGCGCCCGCCGCATCATCCTGCGCATGGTCGAGAGCGAAGCGGCCAGACCGCCCGCAACCAAGGCCGTCGCCGTGTAACCCCGCCCAAGTGGTTCGGCGGTTCAAACTTCACGCATCAGTGGCGTTTTGACACGCCCAAGCTTTGCCATACTCGGCTTCATATGCTTGAAAAGGGCGCAACAGTTACGCAAATCGACAGCGCGAATTGCGCCTTTCGGGCATGCATATGTTCGCCTATATGCTAACATTCCTTTGATGAATTGGACCATTCACTTCTACAGTGAGCGGGTGCGAAATGACCTCGACACGTGGCCAGTGGGCATTCATGCAGACTTCTTGCGCTTGATCGGATTGATGCAGGAGCATGGCGCCGACT
>JAYTDE010000638.1:0-3932 GCA_043736195.1 Burkholderiales bacterium
CACGGCGAGCGCCACATAGCCGCCGGCCATCACCATATCGCCGTGCGTGAAGTTGACAGCGCCGGTGGCGTTGAGAATCACCACGAAACCCAGCGCTACCAACGCGTAGGACGCGCCCAGGGCGAGCGCGTTGAGCAGGATCTGCGACAGCATAGTGCCGGCGCTTTTGTGCTATTCGAAGCGCTTGACCACCTTGGGGGTGCGGCTCGCACCGTCATAGCAGACCACCACGGCGGAATGCGCCATGTTGCCGCGACCATCCGACTTGTAGGTCATCGCCAGGCCCTTGTAGGAGGTGCCGGCCAGGGCCTTCTGGATGTCGTCGGCGGTTTTCGCGCCGCGCGCCGCGGCGGTCAAGACCATCATGGTGGCGTCGTACTGACCCACCGCGAAGCCGTCGGGCTCGCTCTTGAACTGCTCGCGATACTGGCGCAGGAACTGCTCCATTTCGGGGGTGCCGCCGGAGATCGGCGAGGCATTGGTCTCGGCGCAGACATCCTTCAACTCCGACGGTTCAAGCAGGGCCGCGGTGGGCGGCTGATGCATGGCCGAGCCGGCGATGATCGGCAGGCCGAGTCGGGCGTTCGCCACCTGCTTGATGAAGAGAGCCGTCGGTGCGGAGTGCAGATGCAGCAGGATCGCATCCGGTTGCGCGGCGGCCACCTTGCCCACCACCGGTGACATGTCTTTCACCGAGGGCTCGAGCGCCTCTTCCATCACCGGGGTGAGCCCCAGCTTCTTGAGTTGCTCAAGGATATGCGTGCGCCCGCTCTGGCCATAGGCGGTGGTCTGGTAGACCAGCGCGAAACGCCGCTTCTTGAGATCCTCGACCGCATAGCGCACATGTGCGGCCTTGGCCACCGCGTCGCCGGGGAAAAAGCGGAATACGTACGGGTTGTTGCGCTCGGTGATCGCGGCCGTTCCGGACACGGTGGTCAGCGGCACCTTGTTCTCCAGCGCCACCGGCAGCATGGCCAGCATCTGCGTGCCCAGCATCGAGGCCGCCACCGCGCTTACCTTGCCGCGCGACAATGCACGTTCAAGTGCGGTGGTCGCACCTTCAGGCGAGACCCCGGTATCAGTGACTTCGCTCACCACCTTGACGCCGGCCGGGGCGTTGCGGATCGCCAGCACCGCGCCATTGCGCTGGCTGGTGCCTTCGAGCGAGAGGAAGCCGGTGATCGGCACCAGCACCGGAAACACCACCTCGGTCTGGGCGTGCACCTGCGGCACGATGGCCAGCATGGTCAGAAGGGCTGTGCCCAGAATGCGGGCGGACGGAAGGTCGCGGCGAATCGTCATGAATATCTCCAGGAGTGAGGCATGGCGCAGGCAGGAAAGGGATTGGCCGGTCAAAGATTGGACCAGCCAGGTGATTCGACTTAGGCTACGAGGAAAGGGCGACGCGCGTATCGTCGATTTCGGGAATGCGTGGAATCTCCACGCCGTACTGGCCAACATCTTCGCGAATCTTGTCGACGCCGCGGCGGATGATGTCGATCTCTTCGTCGGGATGGGTGGCGCCCAGGCCCCACTGTGCCGCCAGCGTGCGGTTGCGGCCGGAGCGCTCGCGCTCTTCGGTCGGCAGGTTGACCACGGCATAGACGCCGGTCAACAGGCTGCCGCGCAATTTTTTGGCGAACTTGGCACCGATGGTGGTTTTTTCCAGCGGCGTCAGGTCGTTGAAAAAGCGCCGCATGATGATGCGCCCGAACTGGATATGCCGCGCCTCGTCGCGCAACACCAGGCGGCAGGCCTCCTTGATCGAGGTGAAACGCGCATTCTCATAGCGCGCCTGCAAAAGCTCGCCCGACAATTGCTCGAACAGGGTGTTGACCGACAGGCCGGCGAAAAAGCTCATGGCCTTTTCGTCCTTCTCGTCGTGAAAACGCGGAATGATCTGCTGGAAGTAATCGGCGCGCGGCGTCGGCTGGTAGCCACCCAACGCATCGGCTAAGCGAAAGCTGGCCTCGTGATGGCGCAGCTCTTCCATGATGAAGTTGGTGATGTGCTGCTTGATCTCGAACGGCTGGTGCTGGAAGATCGCGTCGCGCAGGCGCTCGGCGCCATAGGGCGTGGCGCCGTGCTCCATCCAGGCGCGCAGGCTCCACCATTCGGCGCCGGCGGCGCGCACCTCCGGCGGCAGGTCGGCGTCGCGCAGGTCGCTGTAGTCGATATCGCGGGCGGCGTCCCAGGCCAGGCTGCGTGCCTGTTCGCACAGGTGCCATACCTCGGGGTAGCCAATTTCCGAGACCACCGGGTAGGGATTGGGTACCGGTACCAGTTCTTCGAGCATCGAGGCTTGCATGCTTTTGCTCCTTGGCTGCGCCATGAAAAAATGGCGGAAAATCCTTGCAGAGGCTAGACTTGCGCCAAATAAATGCCTGCATTGCGAACATTTGTTCGCAAATGATGTTGCCAGCAAGCTTACCCCATGTCAACCAGAGAAAAACCCTCACCCCCGATCGCCGCCGGCCGCGGCGATGCCGTCAAGGCCGGCACGCGCGCCGTGCAGGTGCGCAAGGGAACGGCAGCGCTTGGAGCCGCCCGGCCCGAGTACCTGGAATCGCTCGATCGCGGTTTGCGCGTGCTGGAACTTTTCGGCAGCGGCGGCCGCCACGAATACACCATGATCGAGGTGGCCGAAGCGCTCGGCATGGCGCGCGCCGCGGCGCTGCGCGTGCTGGCCACACTGGAACACCTGGGCTACCTGCACAGTTCCGGGCGTGCCTTTGCGCTGACGCCTCGTGTGCTGGGCCTGGGCTATGCGTATTTGTCGTCGCTGGGTTTCCGCGCCGTGGCGCGGCCGATCGCCGACGCCCTGATGCGGGAGACCGGCGAGACCTGTTCAATCGGCGTGCTCGATCGCGGCGATGTGGTCTACGTGTTGCGCTGTGAAGCGCGGCGCATCATTCGCATCGACCTCACTGCCGGCAGCCGCATTCCCGCCTATCTCAATTCCATGGGCCGGGTGCTGCTGGCGGCCTTGCCGGAACGCGAACTCAAGCGCTATCTCGCGGTGCTCAAGCCGGTGGCGGTGACGCGCCGTACGCTGGTGAAAAAGAGCGATTTACAGCAGGTGATCGCGGGAGTGCGCGTGGCCGGCTGGTGCTACATCGAAGGCGAGGTCGAGCAGAGCGTGGCCGGCATCGCCGCGCCGATTCGCGATCGCGACGGCGCCACCGTGGCCGCCTTGAATTTGAGCCTGGTGCATTCACGCTACCCGCAACGTCACATCAAGTCCGAATTGCTGCCCAAACTGCTGGACTGCGTGCAGCGCATCGAGGCCATCATCGGCCACGAAGTGGCGGTCGCGTGAGCAAGCCTTTCGCGCAGTTGTTCAAGCGCTTTCGTGCGCCGGAGATCAGTCTTTCGGAAGAGCGCGGCATCCGCACCCTGCATTTCGGCTCGCTATGGATTCAGGGCGCGATGCGCATCGCCGACCCGTTTCATCTCGAACTCGAATACACGCGCGACCTGTTCGCCGGCCTCCTGTTCAACCCGGCGCCCAGGCACATCACGCTGATCGGCCTGGGCGCCGGTTCGGCCACCAAGTTCGCCTGGAAGCAGTTTCCGAAGGCGCGCATCACCAACGTGGAAATCAACCCGGCGGTGATCGCCTGTGCGCGCACGCACTTTGCGCTGCCGGCCGACAGCCGGCGCATGCAGACCGTGTGTGAAGACGGCGAGGCCTACCTTGGCGGCAAGCCGGGATCGACCAACTATCTGATCGTCGACGCCTACGATGCGGCCGCCCGGGGGCCGGTGCTGTCAAGCCCGGAGTTCTACGCGCACTGCCGCGCGGCTCTCGCGCTCGAAGGGTCGAGCGTGCTGGCAGTCAACCTGTTCGGCAAGCACGCATCCTTTCGACTCAATATCCGCAACATCGGGCGTGCTTTCGATGGCCGCATGCTGGCCCTGCCGGCCACCGA
>JAYTDE010000639.1:0-3007 GCA_043736195.1 Burkholderiales bacterium
TGGGTGTTGGTGCGCATGCAATGCCGGCCATGGATCTCTGATGAGAAAACCGGTCAATCCGATCCATGCCCATGCTCATCCTCGGCCGAAAAACCGAAACGCCGCAGCAACAGCGACACCGCGATGCCGATGAACACCGCATATTCCAGTTGCACCACCAGGGTGGACACGAAGGTGACAAGCAACACCACCTGCTCATGCCGCGGCCCGCGAAAAATGACGACGATCTCCCTGCGGTCGATCAAGCCCCAGGCCACCAGGAACAGGATGCCGGCCATCGCCGCCATCGGCAGGTAGGTGATCCAGCGCGCGATCAAGGCCAGGATGATCATCAGGAAGACCGAGGCGAACACCGCCGCCAGCGGGGTTTTCGCACCGGCATCGTAATTGAGGCCGCTACGGGTGAACGAGCCTGAGGACGGATAGCCGGAGAAAAAGCTGCCGACCAGGTTCGACAAGCCCTGGCCCACCACTTCCTGATTGCTGTCGATTTTCTGGCCCGAGCGTAGCGCCACCGAGCGGGCGATCGCGATCGCCTCGGTCAGCGCGAGCACGGCGATGATCGCGGCGCTGATGCCCAGTTGCGACCAGACTGCCAGTTCGAAACTGGGGACCGAGAGGCGCGGCAGGGCGGCCGGCAATTCACCCACCGTTGGCACGCCGCCCAGCACGGCTGCGAGAAAGCCTGCCGCCACCATGCCGACAATCATGTGCGGTATGCCGCGATGGATCCAGCGCGATGCGATCGCCGCGGCCAGCGCCAGCGCGCCGACCGCCGCGATCTGCAATTGCGCCTGCGGCAACAAGGTCATCGTCTGCGATAGCTGTCCGAAAAACCCGCTGGCGGTGACGCCTTTGAGCCCGAAGAAATGCTTCAACTGGCTGGCGGCGATGAGAAACGCCGCGCCGCTGGTGAAGCCGACCACCACGCTGTGCGAAATGTGGTGTGCGAGCCGACCCAGGCGCGCCAGGCCGATGCCCAACTGGATCGCCCCCACCAGAAAGCCCAGGGTCAGGGCCAACAGAATGTACTGCGGGCTGCCCGGCGCGGCCAGCGGCGCCAGCGCGGAAAACACCACGATCGAAATCGCCGCCGTCGGGCCGGAAACCAGGTGCCAGCTGGAGCCGAACAAGGCAGCCACCACCGCCGGGCCGATCGCGCAGTACAGGCCGTATTCCGGCGGCAGGCCGGCGATCGCGGCATAGGCGATGCCCTGCGGCAGCACGATCAGCGCGCCGGTCAGGCCGGCGATGGCATCCTGCCGCAGACTCGCGCGATTGACCCGATGCTGCCAGGCCCGCCAGGGCATCCACGCGCTCATCGGCTAGCGGTGCGTGTCGCCGACATAATCGTGGCTGCGGGTATCGACGTACGAAATGCGGAATTCGACCGGACGGTCGTGGTAGGCGAAGGCGACGCGGCGGATCACCAGCACCGGCAGCCCGGCCGGCAAATCGAGCGCGCGGGCCACATCCTTGGGCACGATCGCGGCCGACAAGCGCTGGGCGGTGCGCACCACGTTGATGCGATATTCATCCTGGTACAGGTTGTAGAGCGTGCCGGGACGCTCGCGCAGCTTCTTCTCGGTCAAACGCGGAAACAGCGCTTCGGGCAACGTGATGTCGTCCTGCATCAGGGGCTTGCCTTCGAGCGCCAGGGTATTGCGAAAACGTAGCGCGCGATCACCTTCATGCATGCCCAGTTTGGCGGCCACTTCGCGATTCAGGCGAATGCGCTCGAAATCATGCAGGCGAACGTCGGGATATTCCTTGTAGCCGTCCTGCCGTTCGACATGAAAAAAATGAAACAGCAGGCGGTCCCGATTGTGCGTTGCAACGAAAGTGCCGCGCCCCTGCTGGCGCACCAGCATGTTCTGCGCCACCAGTTCGTCGACCGCCTTGCGGATGGTGCCGATAGCGACCCCGAACTCTTCCTTCAGGCGCACTTCCGACGGGATCGCCTCGCCCGGCATCCAGGCGCCCTGGGCCAGGCGGCGCGTCATGGCGCGCGCGATCTCGCGATAGGCGGGGCCGGCGAACGAGGTGCCGGCCAACAGGCCCGAGGGCGACGGTCGCGTACTTGCGGTGGAACGGGTGGCCAAGGCGGCATGACTCGGTTGGATAAGCCGGTCCGAGTCTAACAGGCGGATTGTCAGAATTCAACCAAGTCATCTAGTTGACTTGCATCTGCGGCCGGGAGTACTCTTGCGGCCGTTTCCCCCAACCCGCAAGGAACCCCCAAGTGAACCACTTCGTTTTGCACGATGCCGCCGACACCGTCGCGGTCGTGGTTGTCGAAGGCATCCAGGCCGGCATGCAGTTGCGCGGCTGGATCATGGACGACAACCGCCACATCCAGATGACCGCGGCCCAGGACATTCCGATCGGCCACAAGATCGCATTGAAAGACATGAAAACCGGCGACACGGTGATCAAGTACGGCGTCGATATCGGCAAGGTGGTCAAGGACATGAAAGCGGGCGAACATGCCCACGTACACAACATCAAAACCAAGCGGTGGTGAGCAAATGATTACCAAGAACACGACTTTCATGGGCTACCGCCGCGAGAACGGCCGCGTCGGTGTGCGCAACCACGTCATCATCCTGCCGGTGGATGATCTTTCCAACGCCGCCTGCGAAGCGGTGGCATACAACATCAAGGGCGCCATCGCGATCCCGCACCCCTACGGCCGCCTGCAGTTCGGCGCCGACCTGGAGCTGCACTTCCGCACCCTGATCGGCACCGGCGCCAACCCCAACGTGGCCGCGGTGGTGGTGATCGGCATCGAAGACGGCTGGACCAAGAAGATCGTTGACGCCATCGCCGCCACCGGCAAACCGGTCACCGGTTTCGGCATTGAGGGTTATGGCGACCACGAGACCATCAAGCGCGCCTCCAAAATCGCCAAGGAATATGTGCAGTGGGCTAGCGAAAAGCAGCGCGAGTCCCGCCCGATCTCCGAACTGTGGGTTTCCACCAAGTGCGGCGAATCCGACACCACCTC
>JAYTDE010000640.1:0-10371 GCA_043736195.1 Burkholderiales bacterium
TTGACCAGAAAGCGGCCATCGCGCAGCGTGGCGCGCGTCGTGAGACTGGCCAGGTCGGTGCCCGCACCCGCCTCGGTATAGCCGATCGCGAAATGAATCTCGCCGGCTGCAATGCCGGGCAACAGGTGCGCCTTCTGCGCTTCGGTGCCGTGCGCCATCAGGGTGGGGCCGAGGGTACTGAGGGTGACAAACGGAATCGGCGCGCCCGCACGCAGTGCCTCTTGCACGAAAATCATTTGCTCGAGCGGCCCGTAGCCCTTGCCGCCATAGGCCTCCGGCCAGCCCACGGCGAGGTAGCCGTCGCGACCGATTTGCCGGATCACCTGCTTGTAGGCCGGCGTGGCGGCATGCACGCGCAAGGCCTCCTTCAGGTCCGGCGTGATGAGCGCGGCGAAGTAGGCGCGCAGTTCGTCGCGCAAGGCGCGCTGTTCGGGCGAAAGCTGACAGTGCATGGCGCTTTTCTTTGTGACCCAGTCAGTCGCGGCCCAGGATCATGCCGCTGGTCGGCACCCCGGTACCGGCGGTGACCAGCATGTTGCTGATGCCGTCGAGTTGGTTGACGGCCGTGCCGCGCAACTGCCGCACTGCCTCGGCGATGCCGTTCATGCCATGGATGTAGGCCTCGCCGAGTTGCCCACCATTCGGATTGATCGGCAGCCGGCCGCCCCTGGCGTGTTCGCCTGCGCGCACGAAATCACGGGCCTCGCCGCGGCCGCAAAAGCCGAACTCCTCCAACTGTTCCAGCACATAGGGCGTGAAATGGTCGTACAGGATCGCGCTCTGGATGTCATCCGGGCCGAGTCCGCTCTGCGCGTAAAGCTGCTCGGCAACCAGACCCATTTCCGGCAGCCTGGCGAGATCGTCGCGATAAAAGCTGGTCATCCGGTGCTGGCCAAGGGCGCTGCCCTGGGCCACCGCGCGCACCACTGCCGGCTTGTGCCGGAGGCCGCGCGCGCGCTTGAGCGAGGTCACCACCAGCGCCACCGCGCCATCGCTTTCCTGGCAGCAGTCGTAGAGGCGCAGGGGTTCGGCGACGAAGCGCGACTGCTGGTGGTCGTCGAGGGTGATCGGCTTGCCGTGAAAGAACGCCTTCGGGTTGGTGGCGGCGAAGTCGCGCGCGGCCACCGACACCTGGCCGAAATCGGCGCTGGTCACGCCGTACTTGTGCATGTAGACCCGCGCCGCCATCGCCACATAGCTGCCCGGCGTGGACAGGCCGGCCGGCACGTACCAGCTGTAATGGCTGGCCGGCAGGTAAGTCGGCGACTGCGCTACGCTCGCCCCGGTGCCGAAGCGATACCAGGAGCGCTCGTTCATGGCGCGATAGCACACCACCACATTCGCCACCCCGGCCTCGATCGCCAGCGCCGCCTGCATCAGGGGCGCGCAGGCGCCGCCGCCGCCGTAGTCGATGCGCGAGAAGAAGGTCATGCGCTTGCCGCCGATCAGGCGATGCAGGTCCATCTCGGGGTTGTTGTCCATCGTGAAGGTGCACATGCCGTCGACTTCGGCCGGCTCGATGCCGGCGTCGGCCAGCGCAGCCAGGGTCGCCTCCACCGCCAGGCGCATCTCGGTACGGCCGGAATCCTTGGAAAATTCGGTCGCACCGATGCCGGCGATGGCCACCTTTCCATTGAGCGGCCCACTCATTTCGCCTGCTCCGGCCAGGTCACCACCAGTTCGGCCGTCACGTGCTGGCCCAGCGAATTGCTGCCGCTGGCCTTGATGGTGACACGGCCAGTGGCGGCATCGGTCGCGACGACCGTGCCGCTGAGCACCAGTTCGTCGCCGGCATAGTTGGGCACCCCGAGCCTCAACTTGAGGCTTTTCAGGAACGCATTCGACCCCGCCCACTGCATGACCAGGCGCTCAAGATAGCCCGCGGTGGTGTGCGTGTTGGTGAACACCGTCTGGCTGCCCAGCGCGCGCGCGCGCTCGATATCGTGATGGACCGGCTGGTAATCGCGGGTGGCAAGCGCCGTCGCCATCACCGAGGTGATGGTGATCGGCACCCGGATCGCGGGCAGTACCTGGCCCTGCTTGACATCTGCGAATCGCATCGCGGCCTCATTCATGGATGTAGTCCCGCGCGCCCGCGCCGGCGAGCGCGCGCGCGATGCGCGCCAGCTGGTCTTCGGCGCTGCCGCCGATCAGGCCGAGCGCCTGGCTCTTCAGGTAGAAGCGATGGATCGGATAGGTCAGGTCGGCGCCGACGCCGCCGTGGAAGTGAATCGCGGTGTGGCCCACCAGATGCCCGGCCTGGCTTGCCTGGTGTCTGGCAGTCCTGGCGGCTGCGATCGCGGGCAGGCCGCCATCGATGCGCCATGCCAGTTGCCATTGGGCGGATCGCAGCAGTTCGACTTCGATGTAGGCATCGGCGGCGCGCACGGCCAGGGCCTGGAAGCTGCCGAGCGGGCGGCCGAACTGCTGCCGTTCGCTGACGTACTGCGCCGCCCGCTTGAGCGACTCATCGAGCACACCGAGTTGCAACGCGGCGATGCACAGCGCCATACGCGGTTCCAGCCAGTCCAGCGCGGGTTCGGCCAATGCGCTGTCGGCAGCGACCTGCGCGCCATCGAACGCGAGGTCGCAAATGGTCTGCATGTCGGTCAAGGTTCCGCTGGTGCGCCGCATGCCGCGCAGGTCGGTCGGCAGCAGAAACAGCCTGACGCCCTCCGCCGTCGTCGCCGGCGCCAGCAGCCACCCATGCGCCGGATCGAGCAACACCGCGGCGAGGCTGCCGTCGAGGGTCCAGCCGGCGGCCCCAGGTGTCGCGGACAGACCGACATGGCCATGCAGTTCGGTGGCCAGCGCCGCGATATGCGTGCCAGCTGCGATGCCCGCCAGCACGCGCTCACGCAGGGACACCTGCGCGTGAACCTGTACCGCCAGCCCCGTCAAGACGTGTTGCCATAGCGGCGCGGCGGCCAGAAAGCGCCCCTGCTGCTCAAGCACCAGCCCCAGTTCCAGCATGCCCACACCGGACCCGCCGCAACTCTCCGGCAACACCAGGGTCAGCAGGCCGGTGTCGGCCAGCTTCGCCCACAGCGGCCGGTCGAGCGTTTGCCCCGCTTCGGCCAGCGCGCGCACATGCGCGTCAGACCCGTGCGCGGCGAACAGGCTTTCGGCAAGGTCGGCGACGGCGCGCTGGTCGGCGTGCAAGGAAAACTCCACGTTCAGGCTCCCGCAAGCGGGCGAAAACGCGGCAAGCGGTATTCGCCGGGGAAGCGTTCGATGATCGCCTCGACCCGCATGCCGATGGCGATTGCGCCGGGCGCGACATCGGCAAGCGGCGCTACCATGCGCACACCTTCGTCGAGTTCGATCAGGCCCACCGGATGCGGGTAGTCGAATGCCGGATGCTGCGGCTTGTGCATGACGACAAAGGAATACAGCGTCCCGCGCCCGCCCGCTTCGACCGTGTCCCATTCGAGGCTGTGGCAGTGCGAGCATGCCGGGCCGGGCGGATGACGCAATACCCGGCAGGACGCGCAACGCTGGATCAGCAGCTTGCCGGCCGCCAGGCCTTCCCAGAAGAAGGCAGTGTCGGCGCTCAGTGCGGGCTGCGGCGGCGCCGGACGCCTGGGCGCTGCCGTTACTGGCCGAAAGCGCAGGATGGTCAGGCGCATGGTGCCCACCGGCGCACCCCGCTCGTCGGCGAATTCCTGCAGGAAGGTGACGAAGAACCCCGGCCCGAAGCGGGTGGTCTTTTGCGCGCTGATCGATTCGACCATGTGGGTGCAGGAGATGGTCTCGCCAGGCTTCAGGGTGCGCTCGTATTCCTGCTCGCAGTTGGTGCCGAGGATACCGACGTAACCCTCGCGTTCGAGCACGCCCATGACTTCACGCGGGTTGGCCAAGTCCGAGCCGGGCGGCCGCGCATTGCGCAGGCCCGGCATCAACCATACCGGCAGCATGCTGGCCGGCGCGACGATCCCGCCATGCACGCCCGCTGCGGCGGCAGCGCGATCGAGGTAGGGCGCGAAGTCGAAATCAAGCGCCTCGCACCATTGGCGGATCATCGGCTCGTTGACCGCGTCCCAGGCGCGCACGACACCATAGCGGCGCCCGACATGGCTGCGCAGTTCCACCATCCAGTCCGCTGTTTCCGCCATCGGTGACTCCGCAGCAACTTTTGATCAATCAGGCACGTGTTTTACGTTACTATACCGAACGTTCGTTAGGTTAGACAAGAGAAATTTCATGGACCGCCCCGCCTCCTTCGGCCCGCTGCACGGCATCACCGTGGTGGAACTCGCGGGCATCGGCCCCGCGCCTTTTTGCTGCATGATGCTGGCCGACATGGGCGCCGAGGTCCTGCGGGTGGATCGCCCGGCCCCGGCCGACGTCGGTGTGCCGTCCGACCCGCGCTTCCAGTTGCTCAACCGCGGCCGCCGCTCGATCGCCATCGACCTCAAGTCGGCGGCCGGCATCGGCATCGCCCGCGACCTGGTGGCCGCCGCCGATGTTCTGGTGGAGGGTTTCAGGCCGGGCGTCACCGAGCGCATGGGGTTGGGCCCCGAGGACTGCGCCGCGCTCAATCCGCGCCTGGTCTATGGACGCATGACCGGCTGGGGGCAGACCGGCCCGCTGGCGCAGTCCGCCGCCCACGATATCAACTACATCGCCCTCACCGGCGCGCTTGACTCGATCGGGCCGCGCAATGGCGAACCGGTGCCGCCCTTGAACCTGCTGGGCGATTTCGCCGGCGGCGCCTTGTACCTGGCATTCGGCATCGTCTGCGCCCTGCTGGAGGCGCGCAGCAGCGGCCGCGGCCAGGTGGTCGATGCGGCGATCGTCGACGGCACCGCGCACCTGATGACCGCGGTGTTCGGCATGATGGCGCGCCAGGACTGGTCGCGCGAACGCGGCGGCAACCTGCTTTCCGGCGGCCGCCCCTGGTATGGCGTCTATCGCACCGGCGACAACCAATACATCACCCTGGGCGCGGTCGAGGAACGCTTCTACGCCGAATTGCTGCAAAAGACCGGCCTGGAAAACGAAGCCTGCGCAGCGCGCAAGGACCCCGCAAACTGGCCGCACCTGGCCGAACGGCTGCGCCAGGTGATCGGCGAACGCACGCGCGCCCAATGGGTTGCCATGCTCGAAGGCAGCGATGCCTGCTTCGCACCGGTGCTGAGCGTCGACGAGGCGCCCGCGCACCCGCACATGCAGGCGCGCGAGGTGTTCGTTGTGGTGGACGGCGTCCTGCAACCGGCCCCGGCGCCACGCTTCGGACGCAGCCGCCCGGCGATCAAGAGGCCACCGCCGGTGCCCGGCCAGCACACCCGCGAAGTGCTGATCGAACGCGGCTACCCGGCCGCACAAATCGCGACCTGGTTCGGCGCGGGAGTTGTGGTGTGACGCCGGGCGCGGATTTGCGTGGCGTCGGCGGCAGTGAAGTGGAGCGCGCGCCCGGCGCCCGCGACGCCATTCTGCAGGAGGCAGCGACCCTGTTCTCCACCAAGGGCTATGCGGAGTCGGGTCTGCGCGAGATCGCGGAACAGGCCGGCATCCGCGCCTCGACCGTGTACCACCACTTTGCCTCCAAGGAACGGATCTACGAGGAGATCATACGCATCGCCATCGACGGCATCGCGGACGCCATCGCCCACGACCTGCGCTTGCTGGCGCCGGATGCCACACCGCGCCTGCGCGTCGAGACCTGCATCGCGGCGCATCTGCGCGCCCTGCATGCCAACAAGCCGTTCACCTCGACCAACGCGCAGTCGCGCATCAGGCTGCCCGACGAGATCAACCTGGTGATCGGCCCGATGCGCGAGCGCTACAGCAATTTCTGGCGCGACATGCTCGATGCGGCCAGGGCGGCGGGCTGGATCAGGCCGGAACTCGAGACCCGCATGCTGCGGCCGCTGATCCTGGGCACGCTCAACCGCACGGTCGGCTGGTTCGACCCCGCGCGCGGACCGGTGGACGCGCTCATCAGCACGATGATCACCCTGCTGGCAGGCATCTGGGTCGACCCCGCACCGTCCCCCCAGTCACGCACAAAGAGTAAACGTAAACCCGGTTCCGCAGCGGCGGCGCGCCGAAAGTGATGCGCCGATTTTTCCTTGCCGCACGATGCACCTGCCATTCACCTGCAACACCGGACCAACGCGGAGGCAAATATGAAAATCACCGGTTTCGGGCGCGCCCTTCTCTGTACCGCGCTACTCGCCGCCATGCCGGCGACGGCCGCCGACCCCTGGCCTGCCAAACCGGTGCGCATGATCGTGCCGTTTGGCGCGGGCAGCGGCAGCGAGCAATTCGCGCGCGTGATCGCCAACGAATTCCAGGGCGTTTTCAAACAGTCTTTCGTGGTCGATCCGCGTCCCGGTGCAGCCGGTTTCATCGCCGCCGAGCATGTCGCGCGCGCGCAGCCCGACGGCTACACCCTGTTCGTTACGTCCAGCAGCGTGCATGCGGTCAATCCGCACCAGTTCAGGAAGCTTCCCTATGAGCCGCTCAGGGATTTCACGCCGATCGGGCGCATCTGCACGGTGCCGCACATCGTCGTGGTTGATGCAAAGCTGCCGATCAGGACCATTGCGGAACTGATCGCCGCCGGCAGCGGCGCCAACCGGCTCACCTACGCCTACGGCAACAGCGCCGGGCAGATAGGCGGCGCGTCCTTCGGTGCGCTGGCCAGACTCAACGTGACCGGCGTCCCCTACAAGAGCACCCCGCAGGCGATGACCGATGTGGCCGGCGGCCAGGTCGCGTTCATGATGGTCGACCTGGCGTCCAGCCAGGCTTTGCTGCAGTCGGGCCGGGTGCGGGCGATCGCCGCCGCCACCGACAAGCCGACCGCACTGGCGCCGCACCTGCCGACCATTTCGTCGACCGCCGGCATCGGCAATTTCGATCTCACCGGCTGGTCGGTTCTGCTGGCGCCGGCCGGCATGCCCGCGGAACTTGTCAGGCGCCTCAACGAAGAACTCAACCGCACGCTGGCGAAAAAGGAAGTCGCTGACAAGATTCTGTCGCTTGGATGCGAAATCGCCATCGGCTCACCCACCGACCTTGAGCATTACATGAGGCAGCAGCTCGAGTCCTTCGGCCGCAAGTTCAGGGATGCGGGAATCCTGCCCGAATAGGCCGGTGGCAGCGCCAATTCCCCCATCGGGCGCGGCGCACACACCCCTTTTCACCAACTCCGCGCCAATGCCGCGCGCCACCCTTCAGGAGGAAACACCGATGTCAAATTACGTGGATTACCGCAGCAGCGATGGCGTCGCCGAAATCACCATGAACCGCGGCCCGGTCAACGCGATCAATCACCAGTTGGCGCGTGAAGTCATCGATGCTTACCTGTTGGCCAAGGCCGACAAGTCGGTACGCGTGGTGATTCTCGCGAGCGGGCTGCCGGACGTGTTTTCCGCCGGCGCCGACCTCAAGATGGCGCTCGGCTTCGACGGCCAGAGCCTGCGGGAATTCTTCGAGACCTTCTACTACGAGCACCACGACGTCCTCTATCGCCTCGGCAAGCCGGTGATCGCCGCGGTGACCGGCCATGCGCGCGCAGCCGGCGTGACTTTCGCGGTTTCCTGTGACATCGTCATCGCCGCCGAAGAAGCGCAGTTTGGCTACCCGGAGATCGATGTCGGCCTGCTGCCGGCGATGCATCTGGTGCATCTGTCGCGCATTGCCGGGCGCCATCGCGCCGCGCAGCTCCTCTATACCGGCGACATTGTCAGCGCCGCCGAGATGTATCGGCTTGGCGTGTTGAACGAGGTCCTGCCGCGTGCCGCGGTGCTGCCCAGGGCACGCGCCCTGGCCGCACAACTGGCCAAGAAGTCACCGGTCGCGCTCAAGCTGCTGCGCGACGCATTCGTACGCGCCAACGAACTCGACTACCGGCGCTCGATCGAAAGCGTGGTGGAGACCACCTGCAGCCTGAAGGACGCGAAGGACTCCACCGAGGCGTTGCGCGCGTTTGTCGAAAAACGCGCTGCGGTGTACCAGGGCCGTTGAAGTCCCGCACAAAATTCAAGACGAGGTCGATCATGACTGCATTCCCGAAATATCGCGCCGGCATCGTCGCCATGGCACAGATGCTGTCGATGGCGGGCAACCTGAAGATGACGCATGTGCCCTACAAGGGCGAGCCGGCCGGCGTGACCGACCTGGTCGCCAACCGCGTCCAGCTGATGCTTGCCACACCCGGCTCGGCGGACGCCTTCGTCAAGGACGGCAAGCTGAAGGCCTTCGCCACCACCCTGCCACAACGCACGCCGCTCGCGCCGCTGGTCCCGAGCCGCGTCGAACGCTTTCCGAAGTTTTCGGTGGTCGCATGGGCCGCAGTCATGGGCCCGGCCGGATTACCAAGGGACCTGGCCGACCGTTTGTCGAAAGAGGTGGTGGCGGCGATCGAGCGACCGGAAGTCAAGGAGCAGTTCGCGCGCCGACAGTATTTCGGCCACGGCTCCACGCCCGAGGCGTTGCGGCTGTACCTGCGCGAGCAAGTGGAGCTGTACGACCGTGCGCTGCGCGAGGCAGGTGTCGAACCGCAATGAGGTTGTGCGCCCGAGGCTAGGGCCTGGCTGCGCCGGTGCTGCAGCGATCGAGCCGCGGAGGCACACTCAATGCATCGTTTTCCGCTTCGCTCACGGCGCTTCGCGCCAGAAAAAAGCCCGGGGAGCGCCCGGGCTTTGTCGAACCTTCGCCATGTATGCGATCAGGAGCCCTGCGGCCACACGAACTCGGGACGCAGGCCTGCATACACAGGACGCCCGTCATCCGGCTTGGGTACGCCGGTGGCGGGATCATAGAACGCATGATAAGTCGCAGGCAGGTTGGTGGCGTCATAACCCATCAGGTTTGGCACAACGACGCGAATGCGCTTCTGTTTGTCGTCCAGCATGATGGGAGTCCCGCAGGTCTCGCACACACACAGTTCAAGCGGGCCAGCCGGATTCTTGGCGTTGAACGGCATGCGCTTCAGGCTGCCGGCACCGGCAACGGCGAGATCAGCGTGATTGAAAAACACCACATGCGTAGTGGGTTGCTTGGTGACGCCCTTGCAAACCGAGCAATGACAGGTGTGATTGTCGATCGGATCATGGTCGGAATAAGTTTGATGATGCGCGCATCCGCCTGCGTGTTTGTGTGTCATGTTGCCACCTCCGTGAAGTTGGTTCATGGTTGATCGGACCGGGCAAGCATAGCGCGAAAAGCAATTTTAAACCACTCGCATTTTGAGGGCGGAAAATCAGCGATTGGGCGTGGCAGGGCCGGTGTCGTAGCGGTCGAGCAAGGGAAACGCGCTCAAGGCCGAAGGCTCGAATACCGGCGCGGCGGCCGTGACATGGCGCGGCGTGAGTTCTGCAAGCGAGGTCACGCCGAGGAGCCCCAGGCAGATGCGCACTTCCTCTTCCAGCAATTCCAGTGTGCGCACCAGCCCGCCCACGCCTGCGGCCGCCAGCCCGAGGCAGGCCAGGCGACCGATGCCAACGGTTTTGGCGCCCAGCGCGATCGCCTTGACCACATCCGAACCGCGCATGAAGCCGCCGTCGACCCAGACTTCGGCACGCCCCTTGACCGCGGCTGCGATCTCCGGCAGCACCGCGGTACTGCCCAGGCCGTGGTCGAGCTGGCGCCCGCCGTGGTTGCTTACATAGATCACCTCGACCCCATGCTGCACGGCGATCTCGGCATCTTCCGCGGTGGCGATGCCCTTCAGGATCAACGGCAGGTCGCAACTGCGCTTGAGGCGCTTGACCGTAGCCCATGACAGCGCCGCCTGGTAGCCGACGCCGGTTGAATCGGCCGGGCGCCAGGGCTTGGCGAAGCGGCCAGCGATGTCGCGCTCACGGCGGCTGTAGAACGCGCTGTCCACCGTCAGGCAAAATGCCTTGAAGCCGTTATCGCGCGCGCGCCGGACCCAGTCATCGACCCAGGCATCGTCACCACGCACATAAAGCTGAAACGCCCGCACCGTATCGGCCGCCGCCGCGGTTGCTTCAAGACCGGGCTGGCACACCGACGAGAGCATTTGCGGTACGCCGAACTGCGCGGCGGCGCGCGCCGCATCGGCAGCCCCGCCGGCGACGAACGACTCCATGCCGCCCACCGGCGCCAGCATCACCGGCAGGCGTACGGCGTAACCCAGGAAGCTGGCACGGGAATCGACCTGGCTCACGTCGTTCAACACGCGTGGCCGAAAGGCCAGTGCGTCTAGCGACTGCCGGTTGCGGCGCACCGTGGTCTCGGTCTCGGTGCCGCCAACCAGATAGGCCCAGGGGCCGGGTGCCAGATTGCGGCGCGCGGCTGCGACGATTTCCTGCAGGGTGAGAAAGGATTCGGGAGCGGGTGGCTTCATGGTGGGAGCAGAATCTGAAAAAGCGCAGAGACTACCATCCACGCGCC
>JAYTDE010000641.1:0-9310 GCA_043736195.1 Burkholderiales bacterium
GTTGTCGACGATGCGGCGGCGTGCCGGGCTCAAATCGCCAAAGGCCGGCGACGCACGCAGAGCCTTGTACTTGGCAAACAGCGCCAGGTTCTGCCCCAGGTCGGTCCAGTACTCGGTGACCTTGGGCAGGTTATCGTTGTAGGCGTCGCGCAACTCAGGGCTGTCCTTGACCGCGTGCAGATGGCCTATAGCGCCCCAGGCGCGTGACAGGCGCTCGTTCGCATCCTCGAGCGGAGTGACAAAACCGTCCCAGTCGACCGCGCCGCTATCGGCTGTGACGCGCAGGACGGTCTGGCGGCACGTTTCCAGCAGGCTGTCGATGGCCGGCGAGACATGCGTGCTTTCGATCCCGGCGAAGCGCGGCAGGCCGGAAAAATCGAGCAGGGGATTGTTGGACGGGGTCATCGGGTTTCAGCGGCTTTCAAGGTATTGGCAAGCAACATGGCAATGGTCATCGGGCCTACGCCGCCAGGTACCGGGGTGAGCCAACCGGCCACCTCGCATACGCCCGCGAAATCAACGTCGCCGCAGAGTTTGCCGGCGGCATCGCGGTTCATGCCCACATCGATCACGCAGGCGCCGGGTTTGACCATGCCTGCCGTCACCAGTTTCACGCGGCCGACGGCGGCGACCAGAATATCGGCCTGGCGCGTAATCGCCGCCAGGTCCCGCGTCTTCGAGTGGCAAATGGTGACAGTAGCGCCGGCTTGCAAGAGCAGCAGCGCCATCGGTTTGCCGACAATGTTGGAGCGGCCGATCACCACTGCATGGCGACCTGCGGGATCGATGCCTTCTGACTTGAGCATTTCCATCACGCCCGAAGGGGTGCATGGAGCGAAGCCTGGCAGGCCGGTCATGAGCGCGCCGGCGCTGGCGACATGGAAGCCGTCGACATCCTTGGCTGGCGCGATCGCTTCGATCACCCGGTGGTTATCGATGTGCGGTGGCAGGGGCAACTGCACCAGGATGCCGTGCAGGCTGCTGTCAGTGTTCAGTTCGGCCAGGCGGGACAGCAGGGACGATTCGCTGGTGTGCGCCGGCAGCGCGATCATTTGCGAGTGAAAGCCGGCCTCTTCACAGGCACGCACCTTGTTGCGCACATAGACCTTCGAGGCCGGGTTGTCACCGACGATGACCACCGCAAGCCCCGGTGCTTGTCCGTGCGCCGCCAGTGCCCGCGCGCGTTCGCGGAATTGGGTGCGCAGGCGCTGCGCCAGCGCGGCGCCGTCGATCAGTCGTGCGGGCATGTCGGAAGGTGGTGGATGATCTGAATTGGCGTGACGGAGAATCGGCTGTATGCGACCTGCCGATCAGGTCACTCCCGGAAATGGACGCAACGTCCGGCAGGAGTCGACTTGGCAGGCCGTTGGTCCAGGCTGACGCTGCGATCGAACGACGCTGGGTGAATCCGCACGGCGAGGCCTACGCAGCGTCCCTTTGAAATGCGGCAAGCGCGGCATAAGTGGTCTCAAGTTTAGCAGGGATGGCTGCGAAAATCGGCGCCAGACGGGCATAGCGCGCGTGCGCCGCCGCATCCGGCAGGATGCGGCGCACCGGGCTACCCAGCAGCGCGACCACGTCGCGCAAGGAGCCGGCGCGACCCAGCGCACGCACCGCGAGTAGCGCCGCGCCCTGGGCCGTGGTTTCCGGGTTCTCGGCCACCAGCAGCGGCCGTCCGAACAGGTCGGCCGCGGTCTTAAGCCAGAAGGTGGAGTGCGCGAAGCCGCCGCCGGCGATGATTTCGTCGACCGGGCCGCCGGCCAGTTCTTCAAGCACGCCAAGAATCAGCGCAAGATTGAACAACACCCCTTCCATCACCGCGCGCACCATGTGGGCAGGACCATGGCCGAAGTTGAGGCCGATGAACGAGGCGCGGGCGTCGCCATTCCACAGTGGTGCCCGTTCGCCGGCGAGGTAGGGGTGAAACAGCAGGCCCGCAGCACCTGGCGGCGCCTGTTGCGCCAGGGCCGCGAGCGCGGCGTAGGCGTCGCCGGCTGAGAGGTCTGCGCCGCCGGCCTGCGGCAAGCCCGAGCGCAATTGCGGAAAGTTGTCGCGCAGCCAGCGCAAAGGCAGGCCACCGCCGTTGGTGGCGCCGCCGATCACGAACTCATCGGCGGCGAGCGCATAACAAAACGTGCGCATCGTCGCGTCCGGTGCCGGCCGATCCACCGCCATGCGCAAGGCACCGCTGGTGCCGATGGTCAGCACGGCGCGGCGCCGTGCGTCGCCGGCCAGGAGACCGGCGCCCAGATTGGCCAGGCAGCCATCCGAGCCCCCCAACACGAAGGGGATGCCGCGATGCAGGTGCATGGCAGCGGCCAGAGCGGGCGCCAGATCGCGCAGCAGTGTTTCCGGCCGTGCCACCGGCGACAGGCGCGCACGTTCGATACCGGCCACCGCCAATGCGGTTTCGCTCCAGTCGCGTTTCGCCAGGCTGTACAAGCCGCTGGCGGAGGCGATCGAATCATCGACGATCCAGCGCTCGAACAGGCGGTGGCAGATGAATTCCTTGAGCGAGACGAATTTCGCTGCGGCTGCGAATATCTCGGGCCGCGTTTCCTTGAGCCATAGCAGCTTGGCCAGCGGCGACATCGGGTGGATCGGCACGCCGGTTTCCGCATAGAGCGCATGCGCTCCGGGTGACGCGCGCAAGGCCGTGGCCTGGCTTGAGGCGCGGTTGTCGGCCCAGGTATAGGCCGGCGACAGCGCCGCACCAGTTGCGTCCACCGCGATCAGGCTGTGCATGGCCGAGGACAGCACCACGCATTCGATGCCCGTTTCGCCAGTCATCGACAGCTCGCATAGGCACTTGATCAGTGCCTGCAATACCTGTTCCGGATCGAGTTCGGCCGCCCCGGGTTCCGGCGTATTGAGCGGATATTCGACGGCCGCCGCGCAGCCGGTGAATTGCGCGTCATCGAACAGCAGGGCACGGGTGCTCGAGGTGCCGATATCGACGGCGGCGATCAGCATGGATATGGCTGCATGAAGCGGGGTGGGAAACACCGACCAAGTCCGCAGGTCGAGAGAGTCTCTCTTGCAAGTTGTTGAATCAAAAAGACTCTTTGTTCGAGAAACCGCATTCCAGGGACTTGTTCGGTGTTTTCAAAGGTAAAATCAGGCGAACCGCATTCTACGGCGCCCGCCTGTGACCTATCGCATCGCCCCTTCGATTCTTTCCGCCGATTTCGCCCGCCTGGGCGAAGAAGTGCGCAACGTGCTGGCCGCTGGCGCCGATGTCGTGCACTTCGACGTGATGGACAATCACTATGTGCCCAACCTGACGATCGGGCCGATGGTGTGCGAGGCGGTGCGGCCGCATGCCCGTGTTGGCGGTGACCCGAACGGCAAGCCGGTGCCGATCGACGTGCACCTGATGGTGCGGCCGGTGGATCGCATCGTGCCCGACTTCGCGCGCGCCGGCGCCGACATCATCAGCTTTCATCCTGAAGCGTCCGATCATGTCGACCGCACGCTCGGGCTGATTCGCGAATCCGGCTGCAAGGCCGGCCTGGTGTTCAACCCCGCCACATCGCTCGACTACCTCGACCATGTGATGGACAAGATCGACCTGATTCTCATCATGTCGGTCAACCCGGGATTCGGCGGGCAGAAGTTCATCCCGCATGCGCTGGCCAAGTTGAAGGCGGTGCGTGCCCGCATCGATGCGCACCGCGCCGCCGGCGGACAGGAGCTCTGGCTCGAGGTCGATGGCGGCGTCAAGGCGGACAACATTCGCGCCATCGCGCAAGCCGGCGCGGATACCTTTGTCGCCGGCTCGGCGATTTTCGGTGCGGGTGACTATGCGAGCGTGATCCGCTCGATGCGTGCCGAACTGGCTGCGGCCTGAGGATTATCCCGGCATCAAGCTCAATCGAGCTTGATGCCGGATTTCTGCACCAGTCTGGCGTATTTGGCCAGTTCACTCTTGAAGAATGCGGTTGCGGCTTCAGGTGTGGTCAGGTTGATCGCATTGCCCTGTTTGGCCATTGCCTCACTGACTTCCGGTGCGGCAAATGCGGCGCTGAACCCGGCATGCAGGCGCCGGCTGTGCTCGGCGGGCAACTTCGGCGGCGCGATCACGGCAAACCAGCCTTCCACGTTGTAGTTGTCGACCATGAGGTCGTGACCGTTGAACTGACCGACCACGCGTGGCTGCCAGTGACCTTCAAAGGCAGCGAGCTTGTCAGCGAGATTGATTGATGACATGGCGAATGCGATGGTGAGACCCAGAGAAGTGATGTGATGCCCAACGAGGCTGACCAAAAACCCCATTCGGCACACACGTGCCGGGGCAATTGACGAAGTCTGATTTCGGATTCGCCATCGATGCAAATTTCGCCGCTGGTTCGCTTCTCATACCGCGATTCTGCCTCTTTGCGAGGCCTCGCGTCCAGCATTTGCCGTCTTTCACGGCGCCCAACCGCTGTTGGCAAGCTTTTCGATGTTGTGCACCATGCAGTACAAGTGCCATTGCGCGTTGACCTTCTCGCGCCCGCGCAGGTTCAAGCGCGTCAGTCGCTTGTTGTGCCGCAAATTGCCGAACACCGGCTCGACAGTACCCATGCGTTGACTGACCAGCCGCCGGCCGCGCTCTGAATCGATGGCTCGTTTCATGCGCTCGCTTAAGTCCGATGGGTTTATTGCTTTTGGCTCAAAGCGGGTGACCTGTCTGCCGCGTTGGCTGCTTGGCTTCTTCAGGCATTGGCTGCGCAGCGCGCAGGTTTGGCCATCCGTCGCGTCGGCGGCATAGAGCTGGTAGCGCAGACCGGCGGCAGTGGTATGGCGGGTATGGCGGGTGCCGGTGCTCTTGAGCGTCTTGCCGGCCGGACAGGTGGCGGTGTTGTCGCCGCGAAACTTGACGTCTTGGGGCGCAAAGCGCTTGATGACTTTGGTTTGCCCGGCCGCCCGTTTGTCGTAAAGCGGGTCTTCCTTTGCGCGGTGCTTGCCCTGGTCGTTGAATCGTTCGTCGCGCTTGCGCATCTGGTTGTCGGCGATCAGCGCGGGTATCTCCTGGCGCTTGAGTTTGTCGACGTTGTCTTCGCTGTGGTAACCGGCGTCGGCGGTGATCAGGGTGTGTGCTTCGCGGTACGGTGCGGTCTTCTCGATCATCGGCAGCAACATCGATTGTTCCGATCCGGAGCCGATCACGTCGCCGGCGATGATGACTTGATGGGCGCTATCGACTGCCGCCTGGGCGGCATACAGCCTCAACCTTAGTCGTTATACCGCACCGCGCACTGTGGCAGGCGCCGCATGCAGCTGTAGACCCAGTGCCGCAACAACCTTGAGAATGGTTGCGAACTCCGGGTTTCCTGCGGGCGAGAGCGCCTTGTACAAGCTCTCGCGGCCAAGGCCGGCATCGCGCGCCACCTGCGTCATGCCTTTGGCGCGAGCGATGTCTCCAAGTGCTGCTGCAACCAGGGCGGGATCAGCCTCTTCAAGCGCTGCCTCGAGGTAGGCAACCATGTCTTCCTCGGTCTTGAGGTGGTCGACTGGGTCCCATGGGGTGGTAGTTGTCTTTGCCATGATTCAACTTCTAAAGTTCGCGCGCCAGCGCTAAGGCTTTGGTGATGTCGCTGGCTTGCGACGACTTCTCGCCGCCAGCCAACAGAACCACATACAGATAGGCACGCTTGATGAAATAGACGCGATAGCCGGGGCCATAGTCCACGCGAAGTTCCGAAATGCCTTCTCCAACTGGCTTTACATCGCCGGGATTGCCCAGGGAGAGTCGGCGGACGCGAATGTCAATACGGGCCTTGGCTGTGCGGTCTCGGAGGGTGGAGAACCATTCCGCGTAGGTTGAGGTCTGCCGGACTTCGAGCAGGACGCGATTGTATTGCATGGGATACGGGTAATGCAAGAGGCGTGATTGTGCGGACTAACGCGCCGATGAACTGCGCCGGAGTGCACAGCATGGAGGCGACCGCTCCACTAGCAGGTAGGTGTAAATGCACAGAAGCTGGCCGACTCGAAACTGGAAGTCCTTGGGCGCAAAGCGCTTGATGACTTTTGCTTGTCCCGTCGCCTGTTTGTCGTAGGGCGGGTCTTCCGTGGGGAGGTGCTTGCCTTGGTCGCTGAATCGTTCGTCGCGCTTGCGCATCTGGTTGTCGGCGATCAGCGCGGGATCTCCTGGTGCTTGAGCTTGTCGACGTTGTTGTCGCTGTAGTAACCGGAATCGGCGGTGATCAGGATGTGTGTTTCGAGGCACGGCGTGGTCTTCTCGATCATCAGCGCTTGACTGAACAGCGGCTGGATCGGCTCGCCAAGGCCGCTGACGAGCCTTACGATGTGTGCATGGCTTGGCTGGCTGTCGCCACTCATGGCGATGAACTGAACGTTGCGCAGGCAGATGTTCTCTATGCTGCGGCCGGAAATGATGCCTTGGCTGTAGGCCAGCAACACGATCTTGAACATGACCCGCGGGTCATAGGCGCTGACACCCACTTCGTCGTTCTTGAACTCAGCAGCCATGGCTGCGAGATCAAGTTCGTGGTCGACAAGGTAGGCAAGTGCAAATGCGAAACTTCCCGGAATCAGTTGCTCTGACAACACCACCGGCAACAGCTGTCTGTGTCGTTCCTGGGGTTTGTAGCGGGCCATGTTTCTTAGCTGTCGTTTGCAATCAATGTCAAACGCAGATCGCCTCGACAGGGATGGCGGCTTTGGTCGACAACGGGGGTTTTTTTGCAGCGTCGACGTTCGAGCTAACCGGCCTGCCGTAGCGAGTCCGGTTGAGCGAGGGATTAGGCTGCATCGGTGATAGACTAGATTTCTGACTAGTTCGAGAAGGAGCCAGAGATGCAAGTTTGGCCGGTTCAAGACGCAAAGGCGAGGTTCAGTGAGTTTCTAGATGCCTGCATGACTGATGGCCCTCAGATGGTAACCAAGCGAGGGGCGGAGGCTGCGGTGCTCGTGCCTGTGGAGGTGTGGAAGAGAATTCAGGCGACGGCACGTCCAAGCTTGAAAGAATTGCTGCTCAGCGACCGCGCAAGGATGGACATTCCGGTGCCGCCAAGAGGCAGATTGCGTCGGCGACCTGCGGACGTGAGGTGACTGTGTTCTTGCTCGATACCAACGTTGTGTCTGAGCTTAGACGGGCCAGGCCGCACGGCGCTGTGCTGGCTTGGATCCGCAGCGTAGACGACGCAGATCTGAGCATCTCCGCGGTGACGCTGGGTGAGTTGCAGGCTGGTGTGGAAGTGACTCGGGAGCAAGACGAGGCGAAAGCTCAAGAACTGCACGATTGGGTGAATTTAGTAGCTGCCTCATACAACGTACTGCCGATGGACGGTGCTGCCTTCAGGATGTGGGCAACCTTGATTCACCGAAAGTCAGACACCCTCAACGAAGACGCGATGATCGCGGCGATTGCACGGATTCACAGGTTGACCGTCGTGACGCGCAATACAGGCGACTTTAGATCCTTCGGCGTAACGCTCCTAAATCCGTTCAAGGCGACATAGCTGGTTGCCCAGCCAGGGGGATTGCGGACGGCATGACAAGACTATTCCTCTGGCGAGGCTGTCATGCTTTTGATGACGCTCAGTGGTTCAGGCTGGCTTTGGATCGGCCGTTTGTGCTCCTACGTTCTCGTCACGCTCGATTCGCCCATCGACCAGTTCGATGATGCGGTCGCAGCGTGCGGCCAGGCGCGGGTCGTGCGTCACCACCAGGAACGAGGTGTTGAGTTCGGCATGCATGCGCCGCATCAGGACGAACACCTCGTCGGATGAAGCGCGATCGAGGTTGCCGGTGGGTTCGTCGGCCAGCACCAGCGGCGGTTCGAGCACCAGGGCGCGCGCGATAGCGACGCGCTGCTGCATGCCGCCGGAGAGTTCACCGGGGCGTTTGTCCATGGCGTTATCCAGCCCCACGGCCGCCAGCATGGCGCGCGCGCGTTCCCGTTGCGCCGCGGTGACGCGGCCTGCGCGCATCAGCGCCGGCAAGGTCACGTTCTCGAGAGCGCTGAAGGCCGGTAGCAGGTGATGGAACTGGAACACGAAGCCCAGCAGGGCGCGTCGGCGCAGGGTGAGGGCGGCGTCATCCTCCTCGCTGGTCTCGCAGCCCTGGATGCGGTAGCTGCCGCTGGTCATGCGCTCCAGCAGTCCGATGATGTTGAGTAGCGTGCTCTTGCCCGAGCCGGAAGGCCCGATCAGGGCAACGAACTCGCCGTGGCCGATGGCCAAGGAGACGCCATGCAGCACTTCGGCCTGGTTGGGCAGCCCCAGGTTGTAGCTCTTGCAGATGGCGCCTAGTTCGATCAGCGGGCTACTCCCCGGCTTGGTCGCTGTGGCAACGGAGGTCACGCCCGCGACCTCACATGCGAATGGCTTGCGCCGGGTCCAGCGCGGCGGCGCGCCGCGCCGGCGCGATCGCGGCCAGCACGCCGCACAAGGTCGCGATGGCAGCCACCTGCAGCGCCTGGCCCGGTGCCAGCGTGATGTTGAACAGCGGCAGCCCGTCGGCACCGCGCACAAACGTGATGAATGCACGAATCAGCAGCATCGCCAACAGTACGCCGAGGCCTGAACCGAGCGCCCCCACGATCGCCCCCTGCAACAGAAACACCCGCAGTATCTGGGCGCGGGTGGCACCGATGGCGCGCAGGATGCCGATTTCGCGGCGTTTCTGCACCACTGACACCACCAGCACGCTGGCGATGCCCAGCACCACCACCACCAGCACCACGGCGCGGATCAGCGTGGTACTGACCGACTGGGCGTTGAGCGCGGACACCAGCTGGGCGTTGGCCTCCTGCCAGCTCTCGACCTTGTAGGGCAGGCGGCGCGACAGGTCACGGGCGAGTGTCTGCGCGGTCCAGACGTCGGTGAGCGCTAAGTCCAGGCCGGTGGCGCCGCCGGGCAGGCCGATCAGGCTCTGCGCGGTGCGCAGGGGCACGATCACGGTGCGGCGGTTGAGCTCGCGCACACCCAGGTCCACCAGCGCGGTGACGCGGAACGAATCGGTGACGCTGCCGGTGATGAGTCCGACACGGTCACCGACCCGCACCCCGAGATCGGCGGCCAGCTCGCGGCCGATCACGCCCTCACCCGGTTCCAGGCGCGCGATGCCCTCCACCACCTTGGAGCGCAAATGCACGATGCGGTCGTACCGGTCGAGCTCGACGCCCATCAGGGCGATCGATTTCGATGCTTCGCCACGCACGGCCAGCCCGGCGCCGGCGACCATCGGCGAGACCGCGGCCACCGCGGGCATTGCCTCCAGGATCGGTACCAGTGCCTGCCAGTTGGCGATCGAGCGCGGGCGCTGCGCGCGCGGCTGTGTTTGCGTAAGCGCGGTGGTG
>JAYTDE010000642.1:0-2570 GCA_043736195.1 Burkholderiales bacterium
AGCCCGCGTGCGCTACCCGCCAGGCTTGCCGCCGGCGGCGCGCTCACCCGCCGACAATTCGCCTGGCCTTCGCGCGCAAGCGGGCCAGACGCGGTTTGAATTCGTCCCATGCATAAACGTGCCCGCCATCGATATCCTCTGCCGCCTCGACCAGCGCCTTGAGCCGCGAAAGATGATCGGCCTCTTTGAATCGACGAAACTCGTCGAGTTGATCGGCCGTGATCAGGGCCACATAGCTTGCGCCATTCTTGGTGAAGATTTTCTCCTGCCCGGTCGTGGAGACATCATCGGCCAGCTCGGTCAGGCGCGCGCGCGCCTGCGAGATGGGAATGATGTCCTTCGTGCTGATCGCGGCCATATGCATTCCGTGCAGAAAGTTGATGCAGAATACTGCCTTATATTTTGCTTGAATACAAGGCCCAAAAGGGGAACTTCGTGCATGGGCCCCGACGCGGATCTTCTCTGATCGTTGCGCAGCCCCTATTCCTACGCGGCGACGCCCGGCGCGCATCGCCTCACGCAGGACCTTCACGTGAAACCGCTGTTTCGGCCGGTGTTGCCGCTGTCACCTGATGCCGCAACGGCCCTGATTGGCAACCAGCCTGTCAGTATCCCAGCGCAAGATCAACCCTGTGCAGGAGCGGCGCCCCGGCCCGATAGCGCGCCAGGTTCTCCAGAAAGCGCGCAGCGGCGCGCCGGAACATGGTGGACTGCGAGCGGCCCGACAGGTGCATGGTGACATGCGCATTGTCCAGGCTCCACAGCGGATGCTCGGGCGGCAATGGTTCGGGGTCGGTCACGTCGAGAAACGCGGCGCCGATGCGCCGCGCCTTGAGCGTTTCAACCAGGGCGTCCTGATCGATGACGCTGCCACGCGCGATATTGAGTAATACAGCGCTTGGCTTCATCGCCGCCAGTTCGGCGGCGCCGATCATGCACACGGTCTCGGGCGTGGCAGGTACGGCGAGGATCACCCAGTCGAACTCACCCAGGCGCGCGCGCCACTGCTCCGGCCCCAGCGTGCGCCCGCCGGCGTCGGGCGTGCGTCGCACTACGCTGACTTCAACACCGAAAGCCCGCAAACGCGCATCGATCAACCGGCCGATCGCGCCGTAGCCCAAAAGCAGCGCACGGCTGCCAAGCAGTTCGGCCGTGCCCGGCGCTTCGGCCAGCCATTCATGGCGCTGCTGCGCATGCACCACGGCACGATAGCCCTTGGCGATATTGAGCATACCCATCACCACATACTCGGCAATGGTCACCGAGTTGAGCCCGGCGCCGTTGGTCAGCGTAACGCCGCGTTCGGCCAGCAGGCCCAGCGGCAGCCCGTCAACGCCGGCATACAGTGAATTGAGCCACTTCATGTCGCTCGCGTTTTGCACCGCCTGCGCCATGGCAGGCTTCTTGACCATGTCGAACCAGCCGATTTCCGTTCCCGGCCCCGCTGCCAATGCTTCAGCCTTGCTGGCGAACCAGCGCGCCTCTATCCATGCAGGCAACTGTGCCTCGATCAGTGGCCGCGCGAAGGCGGGAAAGGTAGCGATGATCTTGTGAGCCATAGGTATGGTTTCGATGCGTTGCGAGGAAATTGCCTGAAAACTCCGGCCGGAGTCTACACTTCGCTTGTGGTCCCACCGACAGCGGGCCGGCACCTCGGCGCCACGTTTGCATGCGTTTTCATGTCAGTTGAGGAGGGGGATGAACATGTCTCAAATCGCCGCGGAACCCCGCGTTCGCCGCCTCGAGGACCTGCCTTCGCCGCGCGGCCTGCCCCTCCTGGGCAATGCCTTGCAACTCGACCCCGCGCGTCTGCACCTGGTGCTGGAAGGCTGGTGCGAGCAATTCGGCGAGACTTACACCATGGGCCTGGGACCGCAGCGGGTGTTCGTCTCGGCCAACCCGGAGCACCTGCAAACCGCCTTGCGCGAACGGCCGGAACGCTACCGGCGCTTCACCCCGATCGAGAACATCATTGCCGAAATGGGCTTCAATGGCGTGTTCTCGGTCGAGGGCGAAGCCTGGCGGCCGCAGCGACGCCTGGTCATGCAGGCGCTGGCCGCGACCAACTTCCGCGGCTTCTTTCCGACCATGCAGGGCATCACCGAACGCCTGCGCCTGCGCTGGCAGCGCGCCGCCGAAGCCGGCGCAACGGTGCAGATGACCGACGACCTGGTGCGCTACACCGTCGACATCACCACCGCGCTGTCGTTCGGCGAAGACCCCAACACCATCGACGAACCCGGTGACGTGATCCAGGAACATCTGGCGCGCATCTTCCCGATGATCAATGCGCGCATCAACGCGCCGTTCCCGCTATGGCGCTACCTCAAGCTGCCCCGCGATCGGCGCTTCGACCAGTCGCTGGCCGCCGTGGTGCGCCACATCGATGGCCTGATCGAGCGCGGCCGCAGGCGCATGCACGACCAGCCGTCGGACACACCGCGCAACCTGCTCGAAGCCATGCAGAAGGCGGCCGCGGAGCCGGGGTCGGGCATCACAGACCCGATGATCGCGGCCAATGTGATTACTCTGCTCCTGGCCGGCGAAGACACCACCGCCCATACGCTGGC
>JAYTDE010000643.1:0-1664 GCA_043736195.1 Burkholderiales bacterium
TGCAGGTCCGCGCTGGAAAGCACGGAAGGTCGCCGCGCCGCCAGCGGATCGGCGCGCGCGCCGGCACCGACCTGGCGGTTGCGCGCGATCCACCACTCCTGAAACCAGCCGATGTGGCCGAGCTCCCACAGAGGGGGGTTGAGTTCGGCGCGTTGCGGCACCGAGAGTCCGGGCAGCGCGGCGCTGTAGGCGGCGGCGCTGCGCAGGGTTTGGGCGCGCGACTCGGCCAAGGCGTTGGACAAATAATCGGCATTGGCGCGGCGCGCCAGGTTGGCCGGAAGGATGTCGACGTTCATTTCAGGATATAAGGTGCGGATGGCAAAACCGACAATCGCAATCGTTACGCCGACGCTGGCAAATGCCAACAACGGCAACTGGCAGACCGCGCGCCGCTGGGCACGCATGCTGTCGGCTGTGTATCGTACGCAAATCATGACGCACTGGATGGGGCAGCCGGCTGACCTGATGATCGCGCTGCATGCCCGCCGCTCGGCCGATTCGATCGCCGCCTGGTCCAGGCAGTTGGTGCGCGCGCCGCTGGCGGTGGTGCTGACCGGCACCGACCTCTACCGCGACATCGCCTCTGATGCCAGCGCCAAGACCTCGCTGCAACTGGCCGACCGGCTGGTGGTGCTGCAGGAACTGGGGCCGCGCATGTTGCCGGCCGCCTTGCGGCCCAAGGCGCAGGTGATTTTCCAGTCGACCGGCGCGCGCCGCACCCTGCCCAAAACCCCGATGCGCCTGCGCGCCCTGATGGTGGGGCATTTGCGCTCCGAAAAATCGCCTGAAACCCTGTTCAAGGCGGCGCGCATCCTGGCCGAACGCGACGACATTGTGCTCGACCATATCGGCGCGCCGCTCGATCCGGCCCTGGCCGCCGAGGCGCAGGCCACCATGGTCGATTGCCCGCGCTATCGCTGGCTCGGAGCGCTGCCGCATGCGCAAACCCTGAAGCGCATTCAGCGCGCACATGTGCTGGTGCATGCCAGCCGCATGGAAGGCGGGGCGCATGTGGTGCTTGAAGCGGTGCGCTCCGGCACACCGGTGCTGGCGTCGCGCATTGATGGCAATGTCGGCATGCTGGGTGCGCAATACTGCGGCTATTTCCGCTGGGGCAACGCCGCGCAGCTGGCGGCGATGTTGGTGCAGTGCCGCGACAATCAAGGGGTGGCCGGCGGATTGCTGGCGCGCCTGGGTTCGCAGTGTGCGCTGCGCGCGCCGCTGTTCGATCCTGCCGGCGAGAGCGCCGCGCTGCGCGCGTTGGTGCGCGATCTGCTTGGCGGCAAGCACTGAGCGCCGATCAATCGCGAGCGGTACGCCGATGCATCGCCTGGGACGAATTGCGCAAGTCACAGCAGACACTCAGGCGCGGGTATTGGCATGCGTCGCGCGCTGCCATAGTGCAGTGCGCCAGGTCAGCGCGATCGCCAGCGTGAGTGCCAGTCCCAGCACCGCGTAGAGCGTGACAGTCGCGGCAAAACCGATGCCGCTGATCAATGGCCCCGCCACCAGAAGGCCAACGGGCAAGCCCAACACCGCCAGCATGCGCATACCCATCACGCGCCCGCGCATGTGCGCATCCGAGCCATGCAGCATCACCGCTGCCAGCGGCATCAGGCAGAAGTTGTGCGCGGTGCCGGCCGCCACCATCAGGCACAAGCCGA
>JAYTDE010000644.1:0-6581 GCA_043736195.1 Burkholderiales bacterium
CTGCCGAGCGCCACCGGGGCGGTATATGAAGCAGCGTCGCTCATGCGGCCGCGCATGTACGGATCGAGCGACAGGTAGAGCGTGCGCAGCAATACTTGCCCCGATTCGGGTGCCGCGACCGCGACCTCCTCCAGCGAAAAATTGGCGGCGGTCGGCGCGCCGAGCGGACGGGAGCGCAGGACGATCCTGCGATTGACAGTGCTGCTTGTGGTCATGGCGGGAGCCTTGTTGGATGCGCGCTAAAGACGTCGACATACGGCGAAAAGCGCCGCCTCGACAATCACTGCTTCAATGTTCGGCGCGCCACTCCCAGCGGGCCGCATGGCCGGCGGGATAGAACACGGCGTCGAAGTCAGCGGCGGCAATGTCATCGAAATCCCGCATGCCGGACAAGGCTGCCGTCGCACCGGCGTCCTGCGTGAAGCGCCGCGCGGCAAGCGCTGGGCCGATGGTATCGATATGTCCGCAGCGCCTTTCAGGCCGCTCGTCAAATCGCGCTGCCAGGGTAAGTGCGGCGCCGGCATTCCTGAGAAAAAAGTACGGAACGGCAAACTCCCGCAGGTGCACCCCGGCGTCCGGCGCATCCGCGCCGCGGGGATCATGCGAGTTCAGAACCATCAGAATCTTCATCTGGCGCTCCCTTGGATACGGATCGAAGGCTCCGCAGGTGGATAAGCTTGGTCGCCCAATCCGCGGCGGTCGGTGCGCTGCCGCGCATAGCGCCGTAAAGGGCGCGGCGTCGCGGCAGGTCTGTGGCAGCCACGCGCTTGCCCATGCCACCAAGACCACGGTGACACGGCGCGCGCGCCCGGCGTCGGTCCGCCGGCGCCCCGACGCTGCTGTCGCGATCGCTGGCACCCGCATGTCGCGTATCACCGGCCATTGCACCGGCCATTGCACCGGCCACTGCGCCTGCCACTGCGCCTGCCACTGCGCCTGCCCGCGCATGTCGTCAACGGCATCTCGGTGGCGCTTGGCATTGGCCTCCCGCAATGGGTCTTCACCGCTGTGGCCGGAGCGCATCCTGCCCGGTTGGCCTTGAGCGGCCCGATCTACGCAAGGCTGGCCGATCTGTTCGCCGCGCAACATGGTGGCGCCGCGTTGCGGCGCAACTTCAAACCAGCACTTGGCCACGCCAACCCTGCACACTTTGGCAAGGTGAAACGCAATAGCGCTTTATGTGCGTCAGCGAACCGAGCGTTTTTCCAGACCAGGCTACTTTGCGAGTGTTCCCATGAAGGCTGATTTCCCGCCACCCTCGAATGACCGAACTCAGTCTTGCACTGATGCTGCTTTTCTCGGGCGCGGCAACCGATGAGCCGTGGGTATGCAGCATTCGCACAGGCCGGGATTCCACCGTATCGGGCCTGCTTGTGCGCGTCAATATCTCCTATGCCGATGCAGAGAAAGCGGCACTTGCAAGCAGCAGGGGGCCGGCTGAAATCGTCCCGCCCGGCGACTTGGCGATCCAGCACGCCTGCCTGGTTTACACCTTCAACCTGCGCGGCGCCGACGGCATCCGCTCGGTGCACGTCGATGCCGGCAATGGCAAGCTTGTCAGCCGCCAGCGCAACGCCGCGGCGGCGCCGCACTCGCGGCAGGCGGCCGGAAGAGCGCCCGCCAAGTGAGCCCGCGGCCAAGTGCGCGTTGACGCTTCCAGCGCCAGGCAGGCGCGGCTCGATGAGCCGCAATGCGCATCCCTTGCAGCACCAGACGGCGCTGCGTCAGCCGCGATTTCATTCGTGTCGCAAGGCCTCGACCGGGTCCATGCGCGCAGCGCTTTCCGCCATCGGTCTTGAACCATGAAACCACACCCACCGCGTCGCGGCGCAAACGCCGCCGCCAGCAATCGACCGTTCGCCGACGCCACGGCACGCCCCCGACACCGGCACCAGGTGCGCTGAATGTGCTTCTCCGCCAATGCGAGCTTCGCGGCAGGCGCGCTTCTGCTCGGCATATCCGCGTTCACCCTCAAGGCGGCGCGCACGCCAGCCGAGCAGCCGCTGGCCGCGATTCCGCTGCTGTTCGGCCTGCAGCAGTTGTGCGAAGGGGCGATCTGGCTGGGTTTCAGTCACGAGGCGCCGATCATCAAGCCGATCCTGACGCATGTGTATTCGTTCTTCTCGCACGTACTGTGGCCGATATACGTGCCGCTGGCGGTGCTGCTGCTGGAACCTGCCGGCAAGCGCCGCCGCGCCATGCGCTGGTTCATGGGCGTCGGCATCGCGGTGGCGCTTTATCTGTTGGCGATCATCGCGAAATATCCGATCATCGCGCAGCCGGTGGGCAAGCACATCGAGTACATCTCGCCGCATTTCCTGGCACCGCTCACGATGATGCTTTATCTGATCGCCGTCACCCTGACCCCGATGCTTTCGTCGCACCGTTGGGTGGTGTTGTTCGGCGTGACCGCCCTCTTTTCGTTCGCCGCCGCCTATGTGTTCTACATGAACTGGTTCATCTCGGTCTGGTGCCTGTTCATGGCCCTGCTGAGCGGCATCATCGTGCTTCACTTCCGAGCGCGCCGGGGGCGTGCCGCCCCTTTGCTGCGAACCTGAACGGAGATGTCGATCGCGGGGCGAGGACGAACGGCGCGATCCTGCGATCGCGCCATCCGCTTTGCAAGCAGCTGGTTCGCCACTCCGATGCGCCCTTGCGCACCGGCCGGACCGACCGGACCCTGCGGGCCGGATTCACCGGTACGACCGGTCGGGCCGGCAATCCTGCCCATCTCGGTACTGCCTTGCGCGCCGGTGTATCCAGTGGTGCCTTGCGCGCCGGTAACTCCAGGTCGCCCGGCGTGGCCACAGCTGAAACGGCCGCTCACGGCGGAGTGACCGCAAGCGATCGCCCAGGGAAAAAGAAGGCCCCCGACAACCAAGCGTCGTCGGGGGCCTTAAATCCCGTCAATCCAGAAGGGGGGACTTCATTGACGGGGAGGAGATCCTGATCATCGTGCCCAGGTTTCGATCGCTACGCTCGCCGGCCTCGGCAACCGGCACCGAATGCGGTTGGCATGCACGAGATTCTGGATAAAACCGTGGCGGCGGTCTGTGCGCCCGGGCACACTTGGCCGGCACGCCGGCCCGCACATGGCAGGCGCCTTGGACTAAGCCGTGGTTGATCCGTCGGGCGAGGTCACCTTCTCGTCAAGCGCGGCCAGCACCGCTTCCGGGCTCATCGCCTGCTGCAGGACTACCGCACCCGAGTCGTGCCGGTTTTTCACATTGGGCAGGTCGCGCCGCAACTCCTCGATCAAGTCGATCAGCTTGGCCGTCTTTTGCTCAATCAGAAGCGCCACCTTCAAGTCGAGGTGCGAACGCTGTTCGGCGAGTCTGTCGACACGGTTCTGCTTGATCAGCACGACGGCCGTGGTCAACAGTGCGGCAAGCGCGACAATGCCCTGCAGCAAGTGGAAAGGCGCCGCGTCGAACGGCAGCAAACCCGATAAGGGCAATGCCAGGTTGGCACCGATCCAGAATGTGGCAAACAACAGGATCACAACCAGGAAAGCGGGCCGCCCGACAAAGCCGCCAATGCTTTCGGCATGGCGCTGCGAGGCGCTGCGCTTGAGCTCCTCGCGGGTGTAGAACTCGTGCACCGCGGAAATGTTCTGGCCGATTTGTTCGCTCTCCGCGCTGGGCGCGGCAGCCGGCACGGCCTGGCCGGCCGCGCCGGGCGATTCAGGGCTCACTTGGTGCGCGCTCACTTGACCCGTCGCTTGACCAGGCGTGCCAACCGCCCATAGCCCGGTTGCAGGACAGCCTCACCGACAAACGCGGCACGTTTGAACAATGTCAAGCCGTGACGCCATCCAGCAGCGACGCCAGATCGTCGGCATGCTCCTCTTCAGTGGCGAGAATGTCCTTGAGCATCTGCTGGGTGGTGGGATCGTTGCCGCCCAGATAGGCGATCATTTCGCGATAGCTCTCGATCGCGATTCTTTCGGCGATCAGATCTTCCCTGATCATCGAGCCAAGCGTATCGCCGGCCACATACTCGGCATGGCTGCGCGTGCAGAGGCCGTCGGGCGAGAAGTTCGGCTCGCCACCGAGTTCCACGATGCGTTTGGCCAGGCGATCGGCGTGCGCCATTTCCTCGCCGGCATGCGCCAGAAACTCTGCCTTGACCGGATCGGAGTGGATTCCCTTGGCCATGAAGTAATGGCGCTTGTAGCGCAGCACGCACACCAGCTCGGTGGCGAGCGCCTCGTTGAGCAGCCGGATCACGGTCATGCGGTCGGCGGCGTAACCGGTCGTGACGGCGCCGGCATCGATGTTCTTGCGCGCCAGTGCGCGCAAGGTCTTGATATCGGACAAGCCCGCTTTACTGTCGGTGGTGCTGGCGATTTTCAGACTTCTCATTGGATACCCTTTCGGTGGTACTAATGTTTGAATCGGGGGTGCGGAACAAGTGCGGCATGTTTGCAAGACCGGTCAATTGGTCGTGGTAGCGTAGCCGGCGTTCGGCTTGCATGGCGCTCGCCACGCGCCTCAGGTTGCGGCTACGCGGCGCGGCCCGGGCTTGGCGCGGGGTTTCAGTTTCTGGAAGCGCTGCCATTCCGACAGCTCCTTTTCAGCTTCCTCGTCGGTCACGTCGTAGCACTGGACAATCGCCTGCAGCAGCTGGTCGCGCCTACCTTCACTACGTTCAAGTCGCTCTTCATCGAGCTTGGCCCAGCGCTCCTTGACGAGCCCCTTGAACTGCTCCCAGTTGGCTTCGATGCGGTGCCAATACATAGTGAATCCCTCGCAATGGAAACGTCGCACATCCCGGCGTCCGGTGAAGCTGCGGATGACGATGAGCGCATGACGGCTGTCTGTGGTTTGGAGACGCCGGCGCGCATCGTGGCGCACAACCTGCACGTCTTGCCAGGACAGAACTCCGCGGTTGCAGCGCAGTCATCGCTCTTTTTCCCACCGAACGAACAAGCTGGCAGATTAGGCGGCGTCCCTGGTGGCGTCGGTGCGCTGGCACACAAAACGCCTGTGGCTGCGCGCTCGCGAGAACGGACTCAAGGCTTGCGTGAGGTGCATGCGCAAAGGCCGGCGCCCGACGCGCCTGTAGAAACCGCCGATGCGCTCAAAGCATCCGTCAAATGCGCGATTCAGCCCGCTTGCCGCAGCCGGCAAACCGCCACAAGGTACGGCGCGCCGCGGCGCTTAAGCGTAGCAGCGCAGGCGTCGCGAAAAGCGCTCCAGCGGAGCTACGCCGCTGGCCTCGGCGCGCTGGCACCAGCTCTGCATCTGCGCCACCAGCTGCTCCTTCGATGCCGCCGAGCGCTCCCACAAGGCGCTCAACTCGCGCCGCATGGTGACCACCGTGAGCAGGCGCGGGGAATGCGCGATCAGGCCATCGAGCAGGCCGCGCTCGGGCGCGCTCAAGCTCACCTCGTTGTGCCGCAGCCAACGCCTGAGAACCGCCTGCGCTTGCGTATCCGCAGGCGCGCCGCGCTTGATCTCCTCGAACGCAGACTTGCAAGTCGCGCGCATCGAGGCGGCGAAGTCCGCCAGTACCTCGTATCGATTGGCGATCACCGCCTGCAGCGTCGCTAGGTCAACCACTGTCTTGGCCTGGCTCAAGCGCGCTACCGGCGCCACCCGCTTCACCCGCGCCAGACCCAGCACCTCGAGAATGCGTATGTACATCCAGCCGATGTCGAATTCATACCATTTGTTCGACAGTCGGGCCGACGACGGGAACGCATGATGGTTGTTGTGCAGTTCCTCGCCACCGATCAGAATGCCCCAGGGCACGATGTTGACGCTGGCGTCCGCCACCGGAAAGCTGCGGTAGCCCCAAAAATGCCCGACGCCATTGATCACACCGGCGGCCCAGAACGGAATCCAGACGATCTGCGTAACCAGGATCGCCACGCCCGGCACGATGCCGAACATCAGCACGTCGGCTAAGCCCATCAGGGTCAAGCCCAGCAACACATATTTCGAATAAACATTGCGTTCCAGCCAGTCGTCGGGCGTGCCATGGCCGTAGCGCTCGATGGTTTCACGCTTGCCGCTTTCCCTGACGTAAAGAAACACCCCACCCCACAAAACACGGTTGATGCCCAGCACCTGCGGGCTGTGCGGGTCGTCGGCGGTCTCGCATTTGGCGTGGTGCTTGCGATGAATCGCCACCCATTCGCGGGTTGCCATGCCGGTGGTCAGCCATAGCCAGAGCCTGAAAAAATGGTTCACCGCCGGGTGCAGGTCGAGCGCGCGGTGGGTCTGGCCGCGATGCAGAAACACCGTGACACCGACGATGGTGACATGGGTCAAGGCCAGCGCCGTGAGCACAAGTTGCCACCAGGACAGATCGAATACGCCGGAGAAAAGCATTATTTCCATTCCGCTACCCGTTATGGTGAAACGCAACAATCGGTGCACCAGGTGCTGCCGACGGCGAAAATGATTCAAGCCGTCCATCAACAAGGACGCCGTTCGCCTGCAAAGATGTTCGCCGACGTTGTGCGCTACAAAGTGCCGGAATGCGCACTACTCCAACCAAACCAGCCGCGATTATGACGGTAAAGCCATGTCGAGACGGTAAGTATTGGTTTACGCCCCCAGCGTCATGTGTCA